>NZ_JAUCEU010000007.1:2680000-2980000 GCF_030348765.1 Neobacillus sp. CF12
CCAGACTGTTAATTCTGGGTGAAGACCATTTTCAATTACCGCTAGTCTAGCTAGGTGATGCAAAGAATGAACCACATAATTATAGGCATCCAGATATTGTTTGTTTTCGAAGAGCGCCTTTCCATCGATATACCTTCTTATCAACTTTGCAAACTCTAAGCCCATTTTTATCTTTCTTCCATTAAAGGGGAATTCACGTAATTCAGTTTTTAAATTTTCTATATATTCATTTCGATCAAATAATATCTTTGCATTTTGAATCCATTCGAATATTTTTCGATTCGTGCCTAATAGAAGCCAATCTTTTAATTGATCCTCCGTAACGATGTGCATAGCTGCCTTACTATCATTATAAGTATAATGCTTTATTAATAACGGCTGCTCTCCCTCTTTTACAATTATTAAAAGGATTACATCAAAAGTATCTGTGGTATGGCTTGATTTTTGTTTTTTTTCTATCATTAATACTCCAAGTGTATTGGATTGACTAGCCCGCTCCTGATAAATGGGCCGAAGAATGTCTTTCATTCGTTCATTCCTCCATTATTTTCGATAACCTATATGTTCGACAGTGAAAATAAATCTCCTTCTTATCAAGAAGACAAATTTCGACATTTCTCCAACTTAACATTTTTTCCCTAGATATAAATATGGTATAGTTTTTCTAGGAGGGAGATTTATATGGTTAAATATTCAAGTAAAATAAATAAAATTCGAAGTTTTGCTTTATCCTTAATATTTATCGGTTTTATTGTTATGTATGGTGGAATATTCTTTCGCAACTCTCCACTTATTATGACCATTTTTATGCTTTTTGGACTTTTATTTATTATCGCAAGCACTGTTGTTTATTTTTGGATTGGTATGTTATCAACTAAAACGATACAAGTAACATGTCCAAGTTGTGGGAAACATACGAAAATGCTCGGAAAAGTGGATATGTGTATGTATTGCCGAGAACCTCTGACACTTGACCCAAGTCTTGTAGGTAAAGAGTTTGATGAATCTTATAATAAAAAGTCAAAAAAATAAAAGCCGATTTTACTTATCGGCTTTTTTCGCTTTATTAATGTACTTCTTTACTTGTACACTCAGGACAAGTCCCGTAAATCTCCATACGATGGTTATTCACTTTGAATCCTGTAACATGCGATGCAAGTTGCTCAACTTCATCCAACCCTGGGTAATGGAAATCTACGATTTTCCCGCAGTTTTCACAAATTACATGATAATGGTGTGTTGTAACAAAATCAAAGCGACTAGAAGCATCACCATATGTTAATTCTTTTACTAAGCCTACTTCACGAAATACTCGTAAATTATTGTAAACTGTCGCCACACTCATATTAGGAAATTTTCCTTCTAAGGCTTTATAAATATCATCTGCTGTAGGATGTGACATCGAGTTTATTAAATATTCAAGTATCGCATGACGTTGTGGAGTAATTCGTACCCCTGTTTCCTTCAAAGTTTCTAAGGCTTCTTTTAACTGGTTCATCGCCATGCACCTCTATTCCAAAAATATTCTTAAATTATAATTGTTATAATTAGTTTACTAAGGAATTAATACTTTTGTCAATATTGTTATATCATAATCGGGTATTTGCTTAATTTTTTTCTTGATGCAGTGGTTGCTCTTTTATACCCAATGCATGATTAACAAATCGAGCTGTTACAAATAGGAGATCAGATAACCTATTTAAATATACCAACACAAGAGGATTTACTTCTTCCCCTATAGAAACTGCACATCTTTCTGCTCTTCTAGCTGTTGTTCGTGCAACATGGAATGCTGCACCAGCTGAATGACCTCCAGGCAAGATAAAATTAGTCAGGGCTGGGAGTGATTCATTTAATTCATCGATTTGATTTTCCATGTCTTCAATATCACTTACCTTAAGAGACCACTTTACTTCCTTCCCTTTAGGGGTAGCCAGTTCCGCTCCAACATGAAACAGATTTGTTTGTATTTTATGATACGTATTCTCTATTAATTCTTTCTTTTGAAAAGATTCACCATGTATATAACTCAATGCAAGTCCTATCATTGAGTTTGTTTCATCGCACGTACCATATGCTTCCACTCGTAAATCATTTTTTGCAACCCTTTGCCCATATATTAGTGAGGTAGTCCCTTTATCACCAGTTTTTGTATAAATTTTCATATTATCTCCTCCATTAAAATTCATTTATTCTATAAAATATATGTACGTAACCCATTGTATTCATTTACTATGGTTAGTTTTCTTCTTCAACTCCTCTTATAAACTGCCAATACATCATGATACATAAAAAAAAGGGTCGATTATCGACCCGAAAAGTTTTTATCTGAGGAGGTATGCCCTAATAAAATGATATTCATTCTACAGTGGTTTGCATTGGACAAATGCCTCTTCTCTAGAAAATAGGCTATACATAATAACGCCAAATTCCATTCTCCATTTTCTTTTGAATTTCCCCTTGTATTAATGTGATTTTACATTTTTCATATAGAAAAGCTGCCTTTTTAGCCAGTTTTATGACCTTGAGACAGCTTAACCATTTATATAAAATTATTTCATAAATAATAAAAAAATTGCAATTTTCATCACCGTTTATGCAGTATTTTCGGTAATTCAAGGGAGATTATTTTTAGTGGATCACTTGATTTTTTTGCTAAACAAAGCAATATTGCCCCTTCAATAGAAGCAATCATCATGAGAGCTATTGAATTTGCATTTTCTTTTGAAAATCAGTCCTCTTCGAGTTTTGTACAATATATACTCTGCATCTTTAGGTAAAGGTCCGAACAGGCTATTCGAACTGGTTCACTAAGAGAACCTATTTCGCTAACGATGCTGGTGAAAGTAGAAACTACAATCCTTCCTTCGTCTTCAAAGTCCGATATTAAAATGTCAATCATCGCGAGTGTGGCTTTTTGAGTCGAAGAATATTGTTTAAAAATATCCTTCATATGAGTAGTAATCGTTTCATCAATTGATTTAAGACAAGCGATGAGTAATTCTTCCTTGCCATTTGGGAAGTGATGATAAAACGAACCTTTTGAAATGTTACATGCTTTTATGATTTCGGTTACTCCTACACCCTTATATCCTTTTTGCTGGAAAAGCGGTATCGAAATGTCAATTATCTGTAACTTTGTATCCATTTAATAGAAAAAGTTCCTTCATACCAAAAGGTCTTTTTATTACTATAGCAATAAAATTTTCCATTTTCCAAGAATTTCACTATAATTGTTTACAACACTAGCTATGATAATATAAGGTTTAGGGTCTTTAGGAGGTTCGATATGGAAGAAGTCATTAAAAAAGGGACGACCATTCAATCATTAGAAGTAGGGATGGGCATTTTAGAAACAATCGCTAAACAAGGAAGACCATTGAAATTTACTGACATTCAAGAATTAACTCAAATTACAAAAAGTAATCTTTATAAATATTTGAATACCTTCACACAATTAGGCATTCTCTATCGTTACAAGGATACGGGAGAATATGTATTGGGGAGCAAGTTGATTGAATATGGGATGGCTGCTGTGGATCAAGAAAATGTTATCGATCGAATCACCCCTTTTATACATGAAATCAACGAGAGATTTTCAAATACCGTTCTATTTTCAAGCTGGACCAATAATGGTCCTATGATTGTTAGAGAATTGAACAAAAATCGAGGTATAAATATTGGTGCTCAAATAGGAACCTTACTTCCCATTCGTTCTGCATCAGGCAAATTGTTTTTTGCTTTCATGGATGAGCAAATGAGCCGCGAATGGAAAGAGAAAGAGTTTATGCAAATCCCGCAAGAAAAGATAGAGTTCCTTAAAGACGAATGCCGAATCATACGCGAGAAAGAAATTTCCTTCGCTAGAGAACCTCTGGTACCATCCGTATCATCGGTAGCAATCCCGGTATTAAATTATCAGAAAAAACTCCTTGGGTCTGTAACCGTTGTAGGCTTTTCAGAGTCTATCCCACAAGATGAAAATAATGAACTATCTCAATTTTTACTGTCAATCAGCAAAGAAATTTCAGCTAGTTTCGGCTATAAATTACAAGTGAAATAAGCGGGTATCTCCCCCGGTTATTTCTGGCCATATAAAAAGCTTTACTCCTAATAGAAGTAAAGCACTTTGAGTCTGTCGCATAGTAACTTTTTGCAAGAGGCCTTTTATCATTTCCCGACAGAAGACTCCCTCTTCAAGCGTGTGAAGGGCGAAGCCCAACGATAAGGGGGAGATGAATGTCGGTTGGCGATAGCCAAAACTTCTCTCACTAATGTATAATAGGAACATACATTCCTTTAGGAAGTGAGGTGAACGTAATGTTAGTCAACAAAGCCTACAAATTTCGTATTATCCAACGAAAGAACAGGAAATCCTGATTGCTAAAACCAATCGGATGTAGTCGTTTCGTATTTAATCGCTTTTTAGGGCAAAGAAACATGCAAAGGATTAACTTACAATTCTTGTTCTGCTGCATTAACACAATTAAAATAAGAATTAGTATGGCTAAAAGAAGTTGATAGCATTGCGCTCCAGTCCTCATAAAAAAATCTTGCTGATTCGTATACCAGATTCTTCAAAAAGCTGAATAAAGCACCTCGCTTTAAGTCTAAAAAGAATAAGCTTCAAACCTACACAACAAAGGAAACAAATAAGAATATCGCCATTGTAGGCAACAATATAAAGTTACCTAAACTTGGTCTTTTTCGCTTTGCCAAAAGTCGTGAAGTGGATGGGCGGATTCTGAATGCAACCGTTAGACGGAATCCAAGTGGCAAATACTTCGTATCCATTCTTGCAGAAGTGGACGTACAACATATAAACAAAACAGGCTCTTCCGTTGGCGTTGACTTAGGATTAAAAAACTTTGCGATTCTTTCAAATGTTGAAGTGTTTGGTAATCCAAAATGGTTTCGTACATTAGAAAAGAAGCTAGTTGATGCCCAGCGTATTCTTTCCCGACGACAACAGTTAGCTTTGAAACGAAAATGTAAATTGGATGAAGCAAAATACTTTCAAAAGCAAAAGCGGAAAGTAGCTCGTATCCATGAGAAAATCACAAATGCAAGAAAAGACTACTTGCAAAAAAATCACAAGTTAGCAAAAGCCATCAGTGAAGTATCTTGGTCACAATTTCGCACAATGCTAGAGTACAAAGCAAAATGGTATGGCAAAGAAGTAGTTGCGGTATCTAAAACCTTTGCCAGCTCTCAACTATGTTCTTATTGTGGTCACCAAAACAAAGACGTTAAGAATCTAAATCTTCGTGAGTGGGATTGCCCTTCTTGTGGAACACATCACGACCGAGATATTAACGCAGGACAAAATCTTAAAAATGAAGCGCTAAGGCTTCTAACCGTAGGAACTACGGGGCTAGCCTAATAAATTAGAAGCCGATAGGCTTCTTTACTTAGGAATCTCCCACTTCAAACGACCCGTTAGGGTGTTAAGTGGTGAGTAGTTCAAGATAGATTCTCTTTTACATACTGTAAGGCTTCCTCCACATGCCCTTTGACTTTCACTTTTCGCCATTCTTTCGCTATCTTACCGTCCTTATCAATAACAAATGTCGATCTTTCAATCCCCATATACTCTTTTCCAAAATTTTTCTTTAGTCTCCAAACCTCATACAAATCAGAAACTCTATGATCTTCATCAAATAAAAGTAAAAATGGCAATTTGTATTTATCAATAAATTTTTCATGTTTCTCGATAGGGTCAGGGCTGATTCCAATAATAATGCAATCTAACTCCGCAAAGTTCTGGTGAAAATCTCGAAAATCACATGCTTGAGTAGTACATCCAGGTGTCATATCCTTTGGATAAAAATACAATACAACATTTTTGCCTTTAAAATCTGACAATTTTACTTTCTCACCATTACTAGCTAACAATTCAAAATCCGGTGCTTGATTTCCTAACTCAACAGTCACGATCTAAAACCTCCTATGGAAAATATTCTCTTCCATAGCCTAACCAAACTTTATCTACAACACAACTATTAAGGTTTTAGTCTATTTTAACTTCTCTGTCCATCAATGCACGAGCTACAAAGGCCGCTGGCATCGTATAGCCAATCAAAGCTTCTACCACAGCAACCATCCTTCCGAGGCCGTGTGGAATCACATCTCCATTTCCAACAGAAAATAATGTCATTGCACTAAAATAAAAGCTTGTTTCAAACAGGTTATAGTTGTTTTCATGATTTACTTCTACAAGCAATGAAATTCCTTTTAATTCAAACAACAAATAGATGAGTCCAAATCCGAGAATAACAGTTAGATAGATAGAACCCAAAAAAAGAGCATTTTCGATCGAAACAAACTTTCCTTTTATTGTGTTAGGAATAAACAACGTCCTGATACTCATAAAGATACAGAAGATTACGATTGGTAATAAGAAATAGAACATAAGCAGCACCTCAGGTAGAAGTCAGTTAATCTCATTCTATGCAGGCTTGGACGATAAAATATCAACAATCATCATTATAATAGGAAGAGAGTGATGAAGTTTTTTTAAAAGTAAAAACAAATAGAAGTACAAGAAAAAAGTGCTATTATAGGAAGGAATCCATTTCAAGGAGGAAAAGGAATGCAATTTACAAATTCTGAACGAATACATAATGAAGCTTTAGAACATATTGTTGGAGGTGTAAACAGCCCCTCTCGTTCTTATAAAGCTGTTGGCGGCGGTGCCCCAGTGGTAATGGAGCGCGCTCAAGGCGCCTATTTTTGGGATGTCGACGGAAATCAGTACATCGATTTCCTTGCTGCTTACGGCCCTATTATCACAGGCCATGCCCACCCTCATATTACTGAAGCCATTAAAAAGGCAGCGGAGAGTGGTGTTCTTTATGGCACTCCTACCCCGCATGAAGTAAAATTTGCAAAAATGCTGAAGGAAGCAATGCCTTTTCTAGAAAAAGTACGCTTTGTAAATTCAGGTACGGAAGCGGTAATGACAACAATCCGTGTTGCCCGTGCTTATACAGGCAGAGACAAAATTATTAAGTTTGCTGGTTGTTATCACGGACATTCTGACCTTGTTCTTGTTGCAGCTGGTTCAGGGCCGTCCACACTGGGGACTCCTGATTCTGCTGGTGTTCCAAAGAGTATCGCCCAAGAAGTAATTACCGTTCCATTTAATGATATTGAACCTTTTAAAGAAGCATTAGAAAAATGGGGAGACCAAATCGCAGGAGTTCTAGTGGAACCGATTGTTGGAAACTTCGGAATTGTTGAACCAAAACCTGGATTCTTGCAACAGGTAAATGACCTTACCCACGCAGCTGGAGCACTTGTCATTTATGATGAAGTTATTACAGCTTTCCGCTTTATGTATGGAGGAGCACAGGATTTATTAGGAATTCAACCCGATCTAACTGCCCTTGGAAAAATAATTGGCGGCGGTCTGCCTATTGGTGCTTATGGTGGCCGTAAGGAAATTATGGAAAAGGTTGCACCACTAGGACCAGCCTATCAAGCGGGAACGATGGCCGGGAATCCAGCATCCATTTTATCAGGGATTGCTTGTTTGGAGGTATTAAAGCAAGACGGAATCTACGACTACCTTGATCGTTTAGGAGCCATGCTTGAAGAAGGTATACTAGCGGCTGCCAAAGAACATGGTATTCAAATTACCATTAATCGTCTAAAAGGTGCTTTTACTGTATATTTTACAAATGAGAAAATTGAGAACTATGAGCAAGCCGAAAATACCGATGGTGAGATGTTTGGAAAGTTCTTCAAGCATATGCTCCATCAAGGAATAAACTTAGCACCCTCAAAGTATGAAGCCTGGTTTTTAACCATCGCTCATACAGAAGAGGATATTGAAGCTACATTACACGCGGTAAACAATGCATTTTCTCTACTTAAAAACGAATAAATATACATTTTTCATTCACTCATAGAGAGTGTAAAACACTCTCTATGTTTCTACGAACGTCGTGAAAACGTTTACATTAGTGCTTTTTTTATTCAATTCACCCCTTTGTCCCCTGAATTTACTATCCACTTTTTTGTATATTTATTTGATTTCTGAAAATTCTTATGATAATATAAATATTATTTTCACACAATTCGTTTAATTGTGCCCCGTTTTTTGTGTCAACATTTCTCACATTAATAGCTAAATAGGAGGTGAAGCGGCTTTAGAGGATTTTCCGCTAATAGCCAATTTATATGACAGAAAGATGGAACCCTTCCCTTTTTAAAGATTTCCATAAGCATGAACACGATGCCTGCGGAATTGTAGCTTGTCTTGAAAAAAACAAGCAGCCAACAAGAAAAAACATTTTTGATTGCATAGATGCCCTTGTAACGATGAATCACCGTGCTGGCTTTATAAACGGTGAGGGCGATGGTGTTGGAATACATGTTGATATTCCTCGGGCCCTATGGAAAGAAAAATTACAAAAAGCTAATGTTGACTCCTCACTAGCAGACAATGAGAGTTTTGCTGTTGGTCATGTTTTTATCAGCCAAAAAGCTAACTGGAACTCTACGAAACAAGAATTACTTCAAAAACTAGAAAACTACAATTTAGAAATCATTTTTGAAACAAATCAAGTTACCGATTCAAGCGCTCTTGGCCCAATCGCCATCCAAGAAGACCCAATTTTCTGGCAATTTGCCTGTATCTCCAAAAAGGCAGGGCAAGAATTAAATAAGGTTTTATTTGAAGCAATTATTGATTTTGAAACCAATGAATTTGTTCATGTTGCTTCTTTAAGCCAAAATCATGCTGTTTATAAAGTAATGGGGGCTGGTGATATTCTCCCTCGCTACTACCAGGACTTAGCTAGTCCAATCGTTGCATCAACCGTCACACTTGGTCATAATCGTTATTCCACCAATACATTATCTAGTTTTTTCCGAGTTCAGCCTTTTAGTGTGCTTGGCCACAACGGAGAAATTAATACGATTGCAAAGCTTCGTGACGAAGCAAGAATGATTGGCGTCCCACTTGTAAAGGACGGCAGTGATTCACAAGATTTAAGCCGGACAATAGAAACACTAATTTGTCGTGAAGGATATACCTTATTCGAGGCAATCGATCTTTTATTCCCGCCAATTATCAACGAAATTAAAGCCTACTCGAAAGATTTACAAGATTTATATACTTATATTCGCGAAGCATGGGGGCATTTTGCCCAAGGTCCAGCGGGTATTATTTCTAGATATGGTGATGAGGCAGTTTTTAGTGTAGATGCACTAGGACTCCGTCCACTCTGGATGCTTGAAACCGAGACTTCTTATTTATTTTCATCTGAACCGGGAATCATTCCTTCAAGTGAGTATGTAAATGAACCTAAGCCTCTAGCTCCTGGTGAAAAAGTCGGTTTCAAGTGGAGTAATAGTAAATTAGAAGTTTACGAGCATAATCAATTCCAAAAACAGGTTTATCACCGCTTTTCAAAACGTTTAAATCTGCAAGATTCAAGAGTTCGGTTACAAGCACCAGCTTTAGAAAAAACGATTACGATGAATTATCCGGACAAAATCCATAATGGACAATATAAAGCATTTGGCTGGGAAAGAGACCACATTCAATTAATCGAGCAAATGGCTGAAAAAGGAGTCGAACCTATTCGTTCCCTTGGGCATGATGCTCCACTTGCTGCTCTAAATCCAGAGCGTAAAAACCTTGCTGATTATTTTAAAGAAAGCGTAGCCGTCGTTACGAATCCTGCCATTGACCGGGACCGTGAAACGGAGCATTTTTCCACACGGGTGATTATTGGAAAACGCCCTGCTTTATTTAAAAATGAAAAAACAAAAACCGTTCTCGAGTTAACCACTCCCCTTCTATTAGAAGGTAAAGCTGGTTATAGCTGTTCGGAAACCATTGGTCAACCTAGTTTCGATCAAGTGGTTCAGCATTTCCACGAGCAAAAGCTAGTTGCGTTTATTTCAACAACCTTTAAAAAAGATGAGGACATTGAAACTGCCCTAACTAGAATTTCAGAGGAAGCCGTTCAAGCTGTTGTTTCTGGAAAGAGCTTACTCGTCCTTGATGATGCGAACGCACATCAGGATGATTTCTATTGGATTGACCCGCATTTAGTCACATCTGCTATTGATCAGGCATTGGTAAAGGCAGAATTAAGAAGGGATTGTTCTATCTTGCTGCGCTCTGCTGCGATTCGTTCGCTGCATGATATCGTAACTGTTTTTGGATTAGGAGCTGATTTAATCAGCCCATATTACATGTTCATGACAGTTCTGGATGAATCCAACAAACCTTTAGTGAACCTTTATGGTGCCTTATCTAAGGGGCTTGAAAAAGTAATTTCTACCATTGGTATTCACGAATTACGGGGCTATGGCCGACTGTTCTCAAGCATTGGTTTACACGAGGATGTTGCCAAAGTATTAAATATTGTTAACTTTTTTGGCTCGAAAGAAATCGGGAATAATTATGAAGCAATGAAGAATGATGCACTTCAAAGAGCGGAAGATTACCATAATGAAAAGGAAAGAGTCGGAAAAACCTTCCACCTCTTCCCTCGTATTTGGAAAGCTATCGGCGAAGTTGCAGCAACAGGTGATTATAGTGCTTATCGTGATAAAATTAGCGAACAAGAAGAGCAAAATCCAACTACCATTCGTCATTTAATCCAATTAAAGAAAAACAATCAAGCTATTTCACCAGCGGATGTTGATATTACTGTTGGTGAGCATGATTTACCATTTATTATCTCTTCCATGTCGTTTGGTTCTCAAAATGAGATTGCATTTAGGGCTTATGCGGAAGGTGCTGACCGCCTAAACATGGTCAGCCTGAATGGTGAAGGCGGCGAAATCAAGGATATGCTTGGAAAATATCCAAAAACGAGAGGACAGCAAATTGCCTCTGGACGTTTTGGAGTAAACGCTGAGCTATTAAACTCTTCTAATCTATTAGAAATTAAAATTGGGCAAGGCGCGAAGCCTGGTGAAGGTGGACACTTACCTGGTTCAAAGGTTACTGCCAAGGTTGCTGCAGCACGTAACGCTACACTTGGTTCAGATTTAATCTCGCCATCAAACAACCATGATATCTATTCAATCGAAGATTTAGCCCAAATGATCCTTGAATTAAAAACGGGCAATGATCAAGCGAAAATTGCAGTAAAAGTACCTGTTGTACCAAATATCGGTACGATTGCTGTTGGTATCGCTAAAGCAGGCGCAGATATAATTACATTAAGCGGATTTGACGGTGGTACGGGTGCTGCCAGAATCCATGCACTTCAGCATGTTGGGCTACCTGTTGAAATTGGCGTAAAAGCAGCTCATAATGCCCTGCTTGAAAGCGGACTCCGTAATAAAGTAGAAATATGGGCAGATGGCGGAATGAAGAGTGCCCTGGACGTTATGAAGGTTATGCTCCTTGGTGCTAACCGTGTAGGCTTTGGAACTCTTTCCATGTTGGCAATCGGCTGTACCACTTGCCGTGGATGTCATTTAGATACATGTCATGTTGGTATTGCTACCCAAATTGAATCTGAAGTTCAAGCTAAGGAACATGGACTTCGCCGCTTTGTTCCACGTCAACTGGACTTAGCTGTCAATGGGATCATGAATCTATTTTCATCTTTTGGAAGTGAGTTAAAAGCACTGGCTGCTTCTGTTGGGATTACAAATTTACAAGATGCAGTTGGACGTTCTGATTTATTAGAACAGGTTAAAGGAAAGGATCAACTTAGCCTTTCCTACCTATTAAAATCTCTAGAAATTAGCCAATTCTCAAAAACAGAAGAAACAAAGGCTTTTCAAGAAGTCCAAATGCAGGTTGCCGTTGGTGCTGAGTATTTAGACGCAAGCGTAGACCAATTACATTCTTCTCGTGAATTCGATTCTGTCACCTCTGAACAGCGAGTTTTAGGCAGCAGAGTTTCATGTCATCGTGTACGCGGAAGACTGGATGGTTCATACCAGCAGCTCCCTCCTGTACAACTTAAGTACAAGAATGGTTCAATTCCTGGAAACGGCTTAGGTGCCTATAATAGCGGGGGAATTGAAATCACTGTAAACGGCGGCGGTCAAGATGGTGTTGGAAAAACATCCTTTGGCGGCAATATCTTTATTCTTAAATCAAAAGGAAAAAATGGCAGCTATTATAATGGTTCTGTCGGAAAAGGCTTCGGCTATGGAGCTCAAAAAGGTCTATTAGTAGCCCAAGGTAACGCTGACGCTCGTGCAGGAATTCGTCTTTCTGGTGCTGATTTAATTATTGGCGGCTCTGTTAAACAGCCACTTCCTGAAAAAGAAGCTGGAAATATTGGTGCTAATGCAAATATTAAAGGTTTTGCATTTGAATACATGACAAATGGCCGCGGTTTAGTTTTAGGAGATCCAGGACCATGGATTTGCGCCGGGATGACCGGTGGTGTCGTTTATGTCCGCCACCAGCCTGAAGTCGGTTTAACGGCAGAAGCGATTATGAGAAGGATTGCTAAAGGTGCTAAAGTTTCTGTCCTTAGCTTAAGTGAAAACGGCAAAAAAGATGTGAAGGAGCTTCTTGGTAAATATACAGATGTACTGGCTAAAGATGGTCAGACTGAAGAAGCCAATCAGCTTAGAGCACTTCTTTCTAACCCAGAAGATCACTTTATTCAAATTGTTCCTGTAAAAGAACAAGCCGACCCAGCTGTTTCAACTGAATAATTAATAAAAGAACGTCCGCTTTTTAGCCGGACGTTCTTTTTTGAGTTTATGAAAATATCTTTAACTATTACTTGATTAAATTCATATAATATCTCTTGATTAAATGTTTTAATCCATGTATAGTACGTAAATGTTCGTTACCTAGTAAACTAAGCACAAACCACTTAAATTTGAAAGGAATTTATTTAGAATGAAGTTAGGTGCCCGAATTTTCAAAACGGGAATTGCAATTGTTTTATCCCTTTATTTAGCACAGTTACTGGACTCACCCGCTCCTGTATTGGCAGGTATTGCTGCAATCTTTGCCATTCAGCCAACCATTTATCGTTCTTATTTAACGATAGTTGAACAAATACAGGGGAACTTAATAGGTGCATTACTCGCAGTCATTTTTGTTCTTCTATTAGGTAATCATATTATTATCATTGGCCTAGCTGCAATTATTGTTATTATCATCAACCTAAAATTAAAAATTGAAAATACGATTGGACTATCACTCGTTACCTTGGTTTCAATTATGGAAACTCCTGGAACTGACTTTATTCCTTTTGCAGGTATTCGATTCTCAACCATCATGATTGGAGTTTTTTCCGCGTTTGTCGTCAACCTTGTATTTCTGCCGCCAAAATATGAAAATAAGCTTTACTTTAAGATAGCTGGGACAACAGAAGAAATTATCCGTTGGATCCGTTTAAGCACTCGTCATGACTTCGACCATAATTTACTGAAAGCCGATATCGAAAAATTAAAAGATAATTTATTAAAAATGGGACAGTTTTATTTAATGTATAAAGAAGAAAGAAGTTATTTTAGAAAGATTAGTTTAGAGAAATCGAGAAAACTAGTGATTTTCAGACAAATGACCTCAACGGCCAAAAGGGCGCTTGATACATTAAAAAAACTTCATCGATTTGAAAATGAATTGCTTCATCTGCCAGAGAGCTTTCAACAGTCAATACAAGAACAACTTGACAGTGTCATTTATCATCATGAACAATTAATGCTCCGGTTTATTGGGAAAGTACCTACCCCCATAGATAGCGAGACTAGTAACTGTATTAATAAAAAAGAACTATTTGACCTGTTTTTGACACACCAAAAGCTTTATTCCAATCAAGAGGACCTTCATTTATATCATACTATGCAAATTATCTCTTCTATCATTGATTACGGGGAGCAAGTCGAACACCTTGATACGTTGATAACTAGCTTTCATTCCTTTCATCATAATGAGATATCCATTGAACAGAAGGAAATCGAATAAGGAGGACTTATTTGTAGCAGGATCAACAGCTAAAGAGAATTTGGTTCTATTATGAAACAGAGCAATGCGCGATTAACAGGGTAATAATAAAGACAATTTCCATCTAAATTAAGCCTGTATCATTGATCATATCATTGATACAGGCTATTTTTATTCTTTATTGAAGCACCTGTTCTTAATAAGCCTAGATATTACTGTGAATTCTAAAATTTTCGGTATAATATCTTCAAGGAGGTTGGTAAGATGAAAGCAATTCAAGTTACACAATTTGGTGGACCTGAGAACTTAGTCTATACAGATGTTGAGGATGTCGTTGCAGGAAAAGGAGAGGTTTGCGTCCGTTTATATGCGGCGGGAGTCAATCCGAGTGATATTTACACATTAACAGGTACATATGCGTTTAGTATACCTCAACTGCCTTATACCCCAGGATTAGACGGCGCAGGGATTATCGAGTCTATTGGAGAAGAAGTCACTAATGTTAGCGTTGGTGATCGTGTATTTATAGCATCCTTAATGCAAAGTAAAAGTACTGGTACCTTTGCACAAAAAATCGTCTGTGATGCAACATCGGTTCATCCATTACCAGAACATGTAACTTTTGAACAAGGTGCAGCATTAGGAGTCCCAGCATTGACTGCATACCGGGCATTATTTCAACGTGCCTGTCTAAAGCCTGGTCAAACCGTTTTTATTCATGGGGCCAGTGGCGGGGTTGGATTACAGGTTGTGCAAATGGCGAAATCATACGGTGCTAAAGTGATTGGTACAGCGAGTAAACCAGAGGGTAAAAAAATGGTCAAACAAGCTGGCGCTGATGTGGTCATTGATCATGTGACAGAAGCAACGATTGAAGATGTATTAGCCCTAACTGAGGGCAATGGACCTGATGTCATTATTGAGTTTTTAGCAAATATTAATCTAGAGACAGACCTAAAGCTGATTGCACCATTTGGTAAAATTGTAATAGTTGGAAATCGTGGTTCTATCGAAATTAATCCACGTCTTGCAATGCAAAAGGAATGTGACATTCTAGCAACTGCCCTTTGGAACACACCGAAAGATGAATACAAACAATGCATTCATGGTGTAATGGGCATGCTCCAAAGTGGCGCACTTAGTCCGATTATTGGTACAACTTTGACACTCCTGCAAGCTTCACAGGGCTTTGAACAGCTGGCACAAGGTATAGGAAATGGTAAACTTGTTTTAATAATTGACTAATTCAGCATGATTTTTAATAGAACATTCAATAAATACCGGGGGCATTACCACAACACTGGTAATGCTTTTTTTCTTAAATATAGACAAAACAGACCCTAGTTAAATTAGAAAAAGCTGCCAAAGATTAGGCAGCTGAATCCAATCAAACTAATTCCACACCTCTTCAAGTGTATTTTTGAAAAGTGAATCTAATTTGGGTGTTACGTTTGGTAAATCAATAGTAAGTGTTTTTGCATATTCCCGTAGACGTTCGATTTCCTCGTTTAGAAAATGGCTTATTACTTGGATTTTAGGTTCTTTATCTAATTCTTCTCCTGCCAATTTCCTTTTTAGCAATGTGTTTATTTCATTCTTTAGGTGACCTTCTGGAATTATATCATTCAATAACATCGAAAATTCCAATGGTGGAAACTCGTTATATTTTTCAATCCATCCTGCGGCCAAAACTGGCCTAAGCACATAAAAATATTTTTTTATTTTCACTTCTTCACCTTGTAGATATTCCCTGAAATTATTGTGTGCCATATTTAGATAGTGATGTAAACAAGAGTTTGGAGCAAAAATGCTATTGGTTAGCTCTTGCATCTGCTCAATGGTTGAAAAAGCTGTGTAGTATACTATTCCTGAACGCAGCCATTCCATTAATGGAGGATTAGACTTTCTAAATAACCTTAAGGCTTTAGTCAATTCCCATCCTGTAATATCAAGTAAATTATTTATCGGTAATTCAATTACATCACGTTTTGATCCAATACCTATAGGATCAATCGTTAGATAATCTTCCTTTTTATGAACATAAATAAATCGGACATCATAATCACTATCTTTTGATGGGAACTGCCACGCCCTGCTACCTGATTCACAAGCATAAAGAATTTTAACATTATAGTCTTCCTCAATTTTTTTTAATGATTTTATAATGGTTTCTCTCAACTTTATTCCTCCGATTCAGTTTAGTAGGAAATTTTTATTTACCTGTCATCGTTTCAACATCCGGATTTATCTAGACTTAATAAAAAAATGACGTATGCCAAGTTTCATACGTCATTTCTTGTTGCTCTTTCTATGCTTGCAGTGGTGTTTTTTCTTTATGCTGTTCCAGTTGCTGCACTTGAAATAATTTAAAGTAATTCCCTTGTTTCGCCATTAATTCATCATGTTTGCCCACTTCGACGATCTGGCCGTGTTCGATTAAGACAATCCGATCAGCATGGGTTATGGTCGATAAACGGTGTGCTACAACAAATGTGGTCCTGTCCTTCGCCAGCTTATCAAGTGCTTCTTGGATCAGGTGTTCACTTTCTAAATCAAGAGCCGAAGTTGCCTCATCTAATAATAAAATCGGCGGGTTCCGTAGAAATACACGGGCGATGGCTACTCTTTGCTTTTGGCCGCCTGAAAGCTTTACACCTCTTTCTCCAACCTTCGTATCATACCCATTTGCTAGATTCACAATAAAATCATGTGCATTGGCCGCTTTTGCGGCCTGATAAACCTCTTCATCACTTGCACCGGGTTTTCCTAATAAGATATTGTTCTTAACAGATTCACTAAATAAGATATTGTCCTGAAAAACGACCCCTATTTTATCCCGTAAGGATTGGACCTGGAAGTGGCGGATATCCACACCATCTAAGAGAATTTTCCCTTCCGTGACATCATAGAAACGAGGTATCAGACTGACAAGTGTGGACTTACCTCCCCCGCTCATTCCAACTAGGGCTATTGTCTCGCCTTTTTTCACATCGAGATTGATATTTTTCAGAATCATTTCCTCTGATTCATTGTATGTAAATTGAACATGATCAAACGTAATGTCCCCTTTCACATCCTTGCACTCGACGGCATTAGGAGCATCGACAATATCATATTTTACATCGAGGAATTCAAATACTCTATCCATCGAGGCGAATGACTGCGTAAGGGTGGTGGAAGAATTCACAAGCCTTCTTAATGGACTGTACAATTTATCAATATAAGCAAAAAACGCAATCATTGTTCCTAACGATAAATCTCCTTGAATAACAAGGTACGCAGAGTATCCGATAACGAGCAAAGGTGCAATATCGGTAATCGTATTCACGGCTGCAAACGCCTTCGCATTCCAACTTGTGTGCTCTAAGGCTTTTTCTAAAAAGTTCTTATTTTGTTTATCAAACTGTGTTTGCTCAAACTCTTCGATTGCAAAGCTTTTTATGACGGGCATTCCTTGCACACGTTCATGGAGGTAGCTCTGAACCTCAGCAAGTGCTTGCGAACGAGACCTGGTGAGTTTGCGCAAATTTCCAAAAAAGTATTTTATCGAAATCGCATAGAGCGGAAATAACAAAATTGAAACGAACGTTAGACTGACATTCATATAAAACATAATAATAATTGCGATAACAATCGTGGCAATATCGAGCCAAAGATTCATTAAGCCGGTGATTACAAATGTTTTCGTCTGCTCAACATCATTAATAACCCGTGAAATGACCTCTCCAGAACGTGTATTGGCATAATATTTAAAGCTAAGTTTCTGTATATGTGTATACATACGATCACGGATATCATAAAGAATTTTACTTGATGTCCATTGCGCAAAATATTGGCGATAATACTCAATTGGCGGCCTTAAGACGACAAATACAACAATCATGATTCCCATGATCAGTATTAATTTTTCTATTTTCTCATCATTTTTTAAACCACTTGCCCCAATAATATCATCCACTACATACTTAATGAGCATAGGTATGATAAGCGGGATAGCGAATTTTAATACCCCGATTATAATTGTCCCAATAATTTGAAGGCGATATGGCTTAACAAATTCGAGATATCTGCGAACACTGCTCAAGATTGGCCCCCCTTTTTCGTGCTGTCACATTTAAGAACATGGAAAGATGATGAAGGCAACTACTCTTACCGTGTAGGTGCCTTCATCATCTTTCCAAAACATTCTTCCATTAACGTCTGTACGTTAAATAACGCTCATACCAGATATCAATAAAATCTGGTGCAAAAGGTCCTTTACGCTGGCGAATCCAGTGAATAAGTTTTTCAACGTTTCTTTTCAGAATTTGATCAATAACCTCGGGATACTTCATCTCGCGACGATGGCGCTCATATTCATCTTCATCTAACAAATTAAACGTCATATCAGGGAAGACCTTAATATCAAGGTCATAATCAATATATTTAACTGCTTCACCATCAAAAATAAATGGTGAGCTAAGATTACAATAGTAATAAATACCATCTTCACGAATCATCCCAATAATATTAAACCAATATTGTGAATGAAAATAACAAATTGCTGGTTCTCTTGTAATCCATGTTCTTCCATCCGATTCCGTTACAATTGTCCGATCATTCCCGCCAATCACCAAATTTTGAGATCCCTTTAAAACGGTCGTTTCTTCCCAGACGCGATGGATGTGCCCATTGTGTTTATAGCTATGTATTTGTATTGGTTCACCTTCGATGGGTACGCCCATGATTCTCCCCTTCTTCCTTCCTAAACGCTTTGTGACCCATCTTATGTGTGCAAGTAACGACAAATGGTAACAAAGCTCATTTACTATTTCTTATTATTATAACGGTTGGATAAGGAATTTAAAACAAAAGAGCCATTGATTTCAATGACTCTTTGAAAAAAATTACCTATTTTTCATTCAAATTTTGATTTTCCGCCTATATTGAGGGTTCTAAATCATTTTCACGATAAGATTGAATGACTTCTTCCGTTTGTTTCTCAAAAATTTCTTGAATCTCTTTTAGCTCTTTTTTCATTTGATTAATATCAAATTGGACACTCTCGAGCTCCGTTTCATTTTGCAAGGTCTGTAGTTGTTCTTCAATCTCTTGACAACGTTCAAGCTCTCCTTGAAGGTATAGTAATTTTTCCATTGTCATCATCTGCTCAGATACTAAACGGTTAAAATGATCCATTTACCACACCGCCTTATTTTTTCTTCCTACTATGTATTCTTTAATAAATAGATTTTTCCTTTGACTACTTATGTAGACTGAGAAGAAGTTTTGTCGTATTCTGTCTTCACATAGAAAGAAGGCACTCTATACGAATAAGAGTGCCTTCTTCTTACATTTCATTTTAGCTTTGACCAAATTGACCAGAATTTCCTTGGCCTTTATTAGCTTGAGATTGTTGGTTTTGTTTTCTTACTTCTGCAGCATCTGTTTGGCTAGCGAATTCTTGTCCGAATTGACCAGCAGAACCTTGACCGCCTTGAGATTGCTGATTTTGTCTTCTTACTTCTGCAGCATCTGTTTGGCTAGCGAATTCAGTTCCGAATTGACCAGCAGAACCTTGACCGCCTTGAGATTGAGCATTTTGTTGTCTAACCTCTTGGATGTTAGTTCCAGCAGAAGTTTTGTTTGGTTGTTGATTGAAGTTGTTTGCCATTTTAATCACCTCCACGAAATTAATATGTCCCGCTTCGTGAAGATTATCCTAAAATAATGTTAAAAAATATATTTTAAACGAGCAGCGAAATTCCACCGTCGACAATTATAGTTTGTCCCCTAATCATGCTTGATTCATCTGCTAAAAGGAACATGACACAATTTACGATATCCTCAATTTCCACCATTCGACCCGCTGGAGTTTTCTCTTTTGCTTCCTGAAGAAGTTCTTCACGGTTTGGAAAATGTGTTAACGCTTCTGTATCGACAGCACCGCCTGAGACTGCATTAACGACGATATTTTTAGCTGCTAACTCTACTGCTAGATACCTTGTCAAGGCTTCTAATGCCGCCTTAGATACACCTACTACTGTGTAATTTTCTAAATACCGAATAGAACCTAGAGAACTTATGCTGACAATCTTTCCGCCGCCATTTTTCTCCATTAATTTCGCTGCTTCCTGTGCGCAGAATAATAAGGCCTTACTGTTAATATTTAATGTCCAATCCCAGTGATTTTCTTCAAGTTCCATTATGGGACGTTGAACCCCAGAGGCGGCATTATTTACAAAAATGTCTAAACGCCCGAACTCTTCGTCGATTTGATTGAACATAGCCTTAATTTTACTTACATCTCCAACATTGGCTTTGACAACTAAAACCTTTCTTCCCAAAGCTTCAATTTCTTCCGCTACTTTAAGTGCAGAACTTTTACTTCTAGCATAGTTAATGACTATATCATATCCTGCCTGCGCCAGCCTTATTGCGGTGGCTTTCCCTATTCCTCTGCTGCTGCCTGTAATTAGTGCTACCTTTTGTGTCATTGTATGTATCCCCTTCAATTTTAAGTATAGTTATCATTTTAGCCTTTTCATGTATAGAAGACAATCGATTACAAAACCTAATGCTATTAACATAGGGAGGAAGAAGCAAATGTATGTAGGACGCGATATGACAGAATTATCTATGGTTGCTAAAACGGACTGGGAGGACAGCGAGTTGGCTTTTTTCCATCATTCTCTGCAGCAAATAGCACCATATTTAAATAGTGAAGGAGTTACCATTCACCGAGAAATCATCTTAGAAATTGAAAACCGCGGGGGATTAAAGCGCCAGGAAGCGGATTATACACATGGTACACAGGTTAGGTATGATTAATTGAAAAAGAACGCCGTTATTGGCTTTCACAGATTGTCGATAAAGGGTCATGTTTCTCGGCATTTTTCATTTTCTTTAAGTCTTTATTTACCGATTTTTCATTAAATATTGGATATGCTATTTGAGGACAAATCATATGCTCTGCCAGAAAGATTAGTCCTTAATCAGGGGTCTTGGGGACAAATCGTACGCTCTGCCAGAAGGATTAGTCCTTAATCAGGGGTCTTGGGGACAAATCATACGCTCTGCCAGAAAGATTAGTCCTTAATCAGGGGTCTTGGGGACAAATCGTACTCTCTGCCAGAAGGATTAGTCCTTAATCAGGGGTCTTGGGGACAAATCATACGCTCTGCCAGAAAGATTAGTCCTTAATCAGGGGTCTTGGGGACAAATCGTACGCTCTGCCAGAAGGATTAGTCCTTAATCAAGGGTCTTGGGGACAAATCATACGCTCTACCAGAAGGATTAGTCCTTAATAGGTCTTGTAGATAATCATACGAACCACCTATCTTAGATAAACACGGTGCATTGTTAAAGTTATAGAAAAATACTGGCTGTCGGGACTTTCTCGACAGCCTAAGAACGCCGATATGGCGTTCAATTTTTTGTGTAATCATTATAGAGTTTTAGTATTTTATGGTAAGAAACAGGAAAGGCGTAGTCTTCCATTTCAGCAGGCGAAACCCATTTCCAATCATTTCCTTCCGGTTTATTCGAGATGATACTTCCTGTATAGACGCGAATATTCCAAATCAAATGGGAAAAAATGTGTTCTATTTGACCAATTCCCTTTTCAAGCTTAATATTTATATCTAAAGTCTCTTGGAAACTTTCGGCAATTTGAGAACGCTCCACCACAAAATGCTGCTGAAGTTCAACATTTGGAAATTCCCATAAATTAGCCAGCAGTCCTGTTTCAGGACGTTTATGAATTAATATTTTTCCATGTTCGTCTTTCACAATAACCGCTGCCAGTTCTACTGCTCTTTGTGCGTTTTTCTTCGATTTTATCGGAAGTTCTGTTTCAACTCCCTCGTGAAAGGCATGGCAATGATCTCTTACAGGACAGAGTAAACAAGAAGGCGATGTTGGCGTACAAATCAGCGCTCCTAACTCCATGAGTGCCTGATTGAAGTTAGAAGGCTCTTCATGGGAAATTAAGCTTCTTACAGCGCTCTCAAATACCTTTCTCGTTGAAGGCTTGGCAATATCCTCCCAAATCGAAAGGATCCTTGAAAGAACCCTCATCACGTTACCATCCACCGCAGGTTCAGGTATCCCATAGGCAATACTTAAGATAGCTCCAGCCGTATAGGGGCCAACTCCCTTGAGGTTCGAAATTTCTTTTGGTGTATTAGGAACTTGACCATTGTATCTCTCACTTACTTCTTTTACTGCTGAATGTAAATTTCTAACCCGCGAATAATAACCTAGTCCCTCCCATGCCTTTAGAACTTTATCTTCATTTGCATTTGCAAGATCATTTATTGTTGGAAACCACTGGATAAATCGATTAAAATATGGGATAACAGTATCTACTCTGGTTTGCTGCAGCATGATTTCGGAAACCCAGACTTTGTAGGGATCCTGGTCTTTTCTCCACGGAAGCTCACGTTGTTCTTCCTTAAACCAGGTAATTAAATCATCTTGAAAATTTTTTATTACGATCTTTTCTATATTTTTCAACTCATTTTCCATTACTAAAATGCCTCCAGCCTGTTAAACAAAACAAAATAAGGGAATATAATAATAAGCATTTTTTAACGATAAGCGAAATTTTTGAATTTGACAAGAATTTAATAAAGGAGGATTTTTCCTTTTGGATACTGGAACTCATGTTGTAATGGGAATTGCTCTTGGCGGTCTTGCTACTCTCGATCCTGTGGTAGCCAGCAGCTCTGCAACAGCAACAAGTGTATTAATTGCTACTATTGCTGGGTCACAAATACCTGATATTGATACCGTTTTAAAGTTAAGAAATAATGCCATCTATATTCGTAATCATCGAGGTGTCACCCATTCTATCCCTGCTGTACTATTATGGCCATTAGTACTTTTAGCGGTGATTTATCCTTTTTTCCCTAATGCAAATCTTCTTCACCTATGGGGTTGGACTTTCGCGGCGGTTTTTATCCATGTGTTTGTTGATATTTTTAATGCTTATGGTACACAAGCTCTTAGACCTTTCACATCCAAATGGGTAGCGCTAGGCGTAATAAACACCTTTGACCCAATTATCTTTGGAATTCACGTTGTGGCAATTATTATTTGGGTCTTCGGGGCTGATCCTGGTTATACGTTTCTATCGATGTTTGTCGTATTATTTGGTTATTACCTTCTCCGGTTTTATGCACAAGGGAAAGTAAGGGCAGCGGTTAAAAAGGTTATTCCAGATGCAACAGATATTATCATTGCACCAACTATGAAGTTTCATCTTTGGAGAATCGCAGCAATGAACGAAGGTGAGTTCTTTGTTGGCAAAGCTGTTGGCACAACGATTGAGATATTGGATCGCTTTAAACGAATTCCTGTGCCAAAAACACCTGTACTCGAAGCAGCCAAGAAAGATAAAAATCTTTCTGCATTTCTTTCCTTTTCACCCGTATATCGGTGGGAATTAGATGAGTACAATGACCATTACGAAGTTCGATTTATTGATTTGCGTTACCGAAGTAACGGGCACTATCCGTTTGTTGCGGTCGTGCAGCTAGATCTTGAGTTAAACCCAATTAGTTCCTATACTGGCTGGGTGTTCAGTGAACAGAAACTGCGTAAAAAGCTTAGTATTATACCTAGTTAATGATAAAAGGCGAGTGACTAAGAGTCGCTCGCCTTTTAATTCAATTGATTCTTGTCTTGAATAAGAAAATCTTTATATTTTGGATTTTTGGCGACAAAGTCATGGAGTCTCCCGCCATAGTTTTCAATCCATTGTCTAACAATTCTTTCGGTCATTTCACTTCCTAGATAATCTCTTCCTGCCTTCGCAGCCGTTGTTTCAAAGTCATCCCACATCAACTCTACCCATGTCCGCGCTTGATTATAGGACAGCATTTCATTTTTTTCTAATAAAAGTTGGGCTAATCTTTCATGGTAATCGTTCATATACATTCACCTCATTGCCAATTTCTTATAACATAACCTAAAGCTAAAAATCGAATACTACTATCACGTGGTAAGCACTGATGTGATGACACTTTGCTTTTCACGGTTTCTCATTCCCTTTGATGGAGGTACCGACATGGTGAGAAATAAAGAGAGAAATTTCCCGAACCAAAATAACAACAAGCTTGAGGGAGAGCCACGAGCGAAAGCAGAATATGCTTCAAAACGGGCCGACGGAACTACCAACACCCATCCGCAGGAGCGTATGCGGGCATCTGGTGAGCGTGAAAACGATACACCTGAGTATTTTTAAATCAGAAAGAATTCAGCGAACAGGAACAAACCAGAGATTTCTCTGGTTTGTTTATTATTTTAACCATTTTAACATGGATATCGGTAATGCTTCCTCTTTACCATCACCCTTTAAACGGTAGCCCCATGCAAAAACACCATTCATATAGTCAATCTTAAAATATTCACCTGGGTCTCCCTCAAGTTCATAAATCTCTCCGGGTTTAAAGGCAGCAGGATCTAAAAGATAGGCTCTAGCCATTGCTGCTTTTCGCTCTAATACAGCATATTCACTGACCATTCCCATCTGCTCTGCTTTTCTTCCCTTCTCTAATAATTGGGCGATTTCTTGCTTTAATTCATGCTCTGTCATCGTACTATATCGTTTCTCTTGTTGCATACCTTCCACTCCCATTTTCGTTTTTCCTCTTATTTTAGTATAGTTATTTTTATAGAATTAATAAAGGATGAAGGAGAGATTTCAGTGAAATCCATCATTGTAACCGGAGCGGGATCTGGTTTGGGGAAGGAATTAGCCCTATTATTTTCACAGCAAGGGTATCATGTCTTGTTGACAGGAAGATCCGTTGATAAGCTTTCAGTTGCAAAAAACGAAATTGAAAAAATTGGTGGTAAAGCAGACTTTGTTGAACTCAATATACAGAAGGAAGATGACATTTTAAATAAAGTAGAAGAAATGCGCAATAATTACACAATCTTTGGTTTGGTTAACAACGCCGGGGTCGGTCATTTTGGGCCCTTTATTAACAGCACTGAGAGTGAGATAACTGAAATGCTTAACACCAATATTCTAGGTACGATTTTGATGACTAAAGCCGTCTTGCCTGTACTGCAAGAACAGGGTGAAGGCTTGCTGATGAATATCATTTCAACTGCCGGTCTTAGAGGGAAAGTGAATGAGGCTGTTTATGCGGCCAGTAAATTTGCAGTGAGGGGCTTTACAGAAAGCTTACAGAAAGAGTACGAAAATAGCTCTACTTTAAAAATTAAAGCTATTTATATGGGTGGAATGGATACACCATTTTGGTCAGGAAGCACACATGTATCAGACACTTCCCGCTTCCGTTCTCCTAATGAAGTTGCCCAGCTAATAATAAGCCAGATGGAACAGGATGAAATTATAATCGAAAGTAAAAAATCATGACGAACTACGTCATGATTTTTCTACTTCTTCTAAGTACTTTTCGATCAATTCCATTGGAAACCCTTTACGAAAAAGCGCTTGTTTCATTTTTTGACTGTATTCGAAACCAGTTAATGTGCTGTATTTCCGATGTGTTTTTTCACCTTGATACCTTATGGCTTCCATTTCCTCATCTTGTTCTTTATCCAAATCTGCTTCTGTTAGTGCCAGATGAATCACATCGAAGGAGTAGCCCTTCCTCAATAGGAATTGTTCTGCTTTTTGCTTAACGATTCGCTGCGATTCCTTTGAATTCTTTTTGATTACCTTTTCTGCTACCTTAATGGCTTTTTCAACTTGCTCTTCTCTAGGGTACTCTGTTATTACATGTTTGATTATTCCCTCATTGATGCCTCTCTCTTTTAACTCCATGGTGATTAAGTCAGGACCTTTATCTGTTGTATTCATTTGGGTTCTTACATAGGAAAGAGCATATTCCTCATCATTTATATATTTTTGGTTAGCCAATTTATGAATAACTTCATTAATAACAGGTTCTTCTATTTCCTTTTGTGTCAGATAGTCCCTTATCTCTTTTTCTGATCTCATTCTTCTTGCTAAATAATTAACTGCACGGTTATAGGCCTTCCTGATACCATCTTGATACTGTACCTCTAAGATGGAAAAGTCATCCAACTCCATCCCTTTTTTTAATTCAAATCGAATCAGTACAGCGCTATCGACACTAAAGGCATATTCTTCGCCTTTACCATGGTCCATAAAAATATTAAAGCGATCCTTATTTTTCTGCTGAGTGGTGATTTTAGTTATAATAGCCACATCGTTCACCTCATACTAACTTTACCATATTTTTTTTAGATTTGAGTATCATTCCATTCTTAAAAGGTAAAAATGGAGAATGTGCTAAATTTTTCCCAAAAGATTTTGGCTTTGTTAAGGTAAAGTTAAAATGAAAATCAACAACCACTTACAAAGCCTACGATTAACAAAAATGTTGAAAGGAATGATCACAATGGGTGGAAAAAAGAAAAAAGATTTAGGCAGAGGAAAATATACTTTAACCAGTACACAAGAGGTATTATATCAACGTGATTTTAAATTAGCAGACCGCGCAGCCGGCTTTAACGACAGTAAAACAAAACTTTAAATTTTTCCATTAATGGACCCCTTTCAAATTGTAAAAGCTAATATAGGGAACTTATTACGTTCCTTATTGCTAAATTTGAAAGGGGTTTTTTTAATGGGTCGTGCGCAGGGACATAAAACTCGTGATAAAAACAAAGGATCACTTCCACAGGTTCCTAAGAACATGAAGTCCGATGGAAACGATGTGGAGTATTCATCTGAATTTGCTGACCATGCAGATCTTGAGGCAATGGCACGAGCAAGTGCAGCTAACCAACGCGTAACAAACAAACGCAGAAAATAAACCTCTTAAACCGCAGGCAGCACTTATGGCTGCAAAATAAAAGAAGCAGGATATTCCTGCTTCTTTTTAAATATTAAAATGGGGGAAAATGCAAGCTTTCTGTGGATACTGTGTGTAACTTTGTGGAGTACTTATATTAATGGTTTTAATCTGTGGATAACCTTGTGGATAAGTATAAAAAATAAAGAGTCTGTTGGAACAGACTCCCGAAATATTTTATATTAAAGTGGCAACAAGGAGATGGTATCTTTTCTCCTCAATTGTTCAACCATACTAAGCCATTCCTTTGGCTTATTTGAAAGAATGGAGTAATAGGTGGTTAGAAAATCAGCAACTAGCGATGCAGGTAACGTTTTTACGTCATCGTTCATTGGCATAAAACAAAAGTCTAGTCCTTGAACGGCTTCACCATTATTTTCCCAAGATGGATGGACATAATCCAAGTCAATTCGTTTATACCCTAAATGGGAAAGAACCTCACGCCGTACATATGGGTCCATTACCTTTACATCGCCAAATTCGTGACCTACGCGATAGGGGTCATATATTTCGGCAAACATACCGAAAAGCTCTTTCCCATTATCAACTGCAAGCTGCTGCAAGTCTTTTAACCGGTTCTGCGCTAAAAATCGCCCAAGGCTAAGACCTGGTCTGCTAATAATGGTGAAATCCGTCATTGCTATATTCCAATCTGGATAATAGCGGTACTCTGTTGCCCCTACAACCTCATCACCATTTGTAGCAACAAATACACGAATACCTGGGTCTTCTAGTGGTTCCTTCCATAAGTCATATTCTAATACTTCCTCTGGTGGGAAAATGTCTTTCATTAAGTCGTGAAGTTTTTTAAAGTTTGGATCAGTAATACTCGTTATCCGTTTATATTCCATCAAATTGAACTCCCCCAATTTTTTTAATAAATGGATTTCTCCACTCCATCAATGCGGCATAATGACATGATTCTTCATCATCAAGGTAATTTTCTACAATGCCGATTGGCACTCTTCCACATCGTAGCAGAAAGGTAATAACAGGATCTTTTAAATCCCCTTTTAGGACTTTATTTAAATACTGCCCTGGTGTCAGGGTATCCGCCACTTTATGATAACCAGGCATTCTGCCGCCGCCCAGCAGCCTAACAAGTTTTTTCTGAATCACAACTTGGTACATGGCCTGCATCATCAGTTTACCAAGACCTAGTTTGCGATATTTTGGCCGTACACTGATATCGACAATATAGAGGGTATTACCACTTGGATCATGATTCTTAATATAACCATGGTCCGTAATTTCTTCCCATGTATGCTCCATATGGTTTGGACTAAAATTGACAACCAGACCTGTAAGGGAACCAGCTAACGTACCCTCTACCTCGATACACATAGCACCCTCTGGAAAACGCAAGACATGATTGGATAATTGCTCTTTATTCCACCATAACTCTGATGGAAACGGAGGTGGAAAGCATTCAGATTGGATTTGAATAAGCTCATCAAAATCTTCTTGAGTGTAATTGCGAATGACCACTGGAACTGGCTTTTCTTGGTCAAAAACGAAGAATTCACTATGATACAAAGCAATCCCACCCTTCGTCATTATTTTTCCCAATCCGGATATAAATCTGTTCTGCGGTCACGCCAGGTTGTTACGGAACCTCGTTCTCTCACTTCATATAATAACTCCAGATCAAGGTCGGCTGTAACAACCATATCGTTGTTCAATTCCCCCTCCACAAGAATACCTTTTGGCGGGAAAGGAATATCATTCGGTGTAATAATAACAGCCTGACCAAAGTTAGCACGCATGAAATCAACAGTTGGCAAGGCACCAACCGTTCCCGTTAAAACAACATATACCTGGTTTTCAACAGCACGTGCATGGCTTGTGTATCGGACACGATGAAAGCCGTGGCGGTCATCGGTACAAGATGGACAAAAAATTACGTCTGCCCCTTTTGCTTTTGCCATACGGACGATTTCAGGGAACTCAATGTCATAGCAAGTAAGCAACGCAATTTTCCCTTTTTCCGTTTCAAAAATTTGAAAGCTGTCACCTTTCTCCATGTTCCACTCGTTCACTTCTGTAGGGGTAATATGAAGCTTCGCCTGCTCACCAATCCTTCCATCAGGATAAAATAAATGCGCTGTATTATATAGCTTGCCGCCCTTTTCAATAACATGTGTACCGGCAATAATATGCATGTTCGTTTCTCTGGAAAAATTAGAGAACAATTCTCGGTATTGGTCGGTGAATCCTGGTAGATCATTAATTGTCAGACTCTGCCCCTGCCCATTTCCAATCGATAGTAACTGAGTGGTAAAGAACTCAGGAAAAAGAACAAACTCTGCTCCAAATTCCTCAGCCGTTTTTATATAATGTTCACACTGTGCGGCAAATTCTTCAAATGAGTGAATCGTATGTAAGTGATACTGTACAACAGACACGCGTAATTTCATCTTTTTTCCTCCTCTTTAAAAAATCTTATGAGGAAATTATCTAATATTTTTGACAGTAATACAAACAAAAACCACCTTTCGGTGGTTTTCGCTCATTGACTTAGTTTTCCTTGTGCAAGCTCGATTTGTTTAATAACTTGTTCCGGTGAGGTTCCTCCGAAACTATTTCGTACAGCAACTACATGCTCCGGTGATAAAACCTCGTAAATATCCTCTTCAAATAAAGAACTGAACTCTTGGTACTCTTCAAAGCTTAGATCTAGTAGGAACTTTTGCTGCTGAATCGCATATAAAACAATCTTCCCAATGACTTCATGGGCTTCTCTAAATGGCAGACCTTTTCTAACCAAATAGTCAGCAATATCTGTTGCGTTTGAGAAGTCGTTATTAATTGCTTTTCGCATCACATCTTTGTTTACAGTCATACTTTCAATCATTGGTGCTAACAACATCAGGGACCCTTCCAGTGTCTCCACTGTATCAAACATCCCCTCTTTGTCCTCCTGTAAATCCTTATTGTAAGCAAGTGGTAAACCCTTAAGGACAGTCAGTAAGCCAATCAAATTTCCAAAAGTACGACCTGTCTTTCCTCTTAACAGCTCAGGAACATCTGGATTCTTCTTTTGCGGCATAATGCTGGATCCTGTACAAAATGAATCATCAAGTTCAACAAATTGAAACTCTTGGCTTGACCAAATCACAAGCTCTTCCGATAATCTTGATATATGAGTCATGATGATAGCGCCAATTGAGAGGAATTCCAATATAAAATCTCGATCACTAACAGCATCCATACTATTTGGATAAATCGTTTCAAAGCCTAGCAGCTCTGCAACACGCTCACGTTTAATAGGGAAAGTAGTCCCTGCTAAAGCACCAGAACCAAGTGGCAGCCAATTAACACGCTTTAAGCTATCAATCAGTCTCTCTTTATCGCGTTCAAACATCCAGAAATAAGCCATAACATGATGAGCAAATGAGACTGGCTGAGCACGCTGAAGATGGGTATAACCAGGGATTAACGTGTTAACATTCTCTTTTGCCTGTACAAGCAGGGAAGCTTGAACATCCTCAAGTAATTTAATTAATTCCGTTGTCTTTGTTCGCAGGTAAAGGTGCATGTCGGTTGCCACTTGGTCATTTCGACTACGGCCAGTATGAAGCTTCCCGCCGACAGGACCTATTTTTTCAATCAATAATCTTTCAATATTCATATGAATATCTTCATCATCTACTAAAAACTCAACTTCGTTTTGATCCACCATCTTTTTGATTTCAAGCAGACCAGATTTAATTTTTTCCGCATCCTCAGCAGGAATAATACCACATTCACCTAGCATTTGAACATGCGCCATACTGCCGGCGATGTCCTCTTTAGCAAGCTTTTGATCAAAGGAAATGGAAGCTGTAAATTCTTCAACCAGTTTATTTGTTTCTTTTGTAAAACGTCCGCCCCATAATTTGGACATGGATTGCTCCTCCTTAAACACTAACAAGTTTGCCCTCGAAAAGGTTTCGAGGGCACCCGATTATTATTTCATTATCTTTTCTTTATTATTTACCTCAGAATATACCTTTGTTGGAAGACCCCAAATTTTGATAAAGCCAACAGCCGCATTGTGGTCGAACGCATCACCTTTAGAGTAAGTTGCCAATTCTTCATTATAAAGGCTGTTTGGTGACTTACGACCGACAACGGTATGGTTTCCTTTATGAAGTTTCACTCGAATAGTACCTGTAACGACCTTCTGTGTTTCTTCTATAAAGGCATCAAGAGCTGGCTTAATTGGTGAATACCAAAGTCCTTCGTAGATGATTTTCGCCATTTGCTGCTCAACTTGAGTTTTAAACTGAGTTACTTCACGTGTCAGTGTTAAAAATTCTAATTCTTTGTGAGCATTAATTAAAATTAACGCTGCAGGATTTTCATACACTTCTCTAGATTTAATTCCGACTAGACGATTTTCAATATGATCGATACGTCCGACACCATGCTTACCGCCAAGTTCGTTCAAGGTTTCAATTAATTTTACTAATGGCAGCTTTTCTCCATTTAGAGCAACTGGAACACCTTGCTCAAATTCAATTTCAAGATATTCAGCTTGATCTGGTGTTAATTCAATTGGAGCTGTCCAATCAAATGCAGCTTCAGGTGCTTCTGCCCAAGGATCTTCAAGGACTCCAGCTTCACAAGCACGTCCCCAGATGTTTGCGTCAATCGAGAAAGGATTATCTAAATTTACAGGAATTGGTATACCGTTTTTCTGAGCATATTCTATTTCTTCGTCACGAGTCATGCCCCACTCACGAACAGGTGCAACAACCTTCAGGTTTGGATTCAACGCTTGAATGGAGACTTCAAAGCGAACCTGGTCATTTCCTTTACCTGTACAGCCGTGAGCAACAGCTGCAGCTCCTTCTTTTTCAGCTACTTCCACTAATAATTTTGAAATTAACGGACGTGAAAGAGCAGAAGATAGTGGGTATTTTCCTTCATATAAACAATTAGCCTTTAAAGCAGGCAAAATATATTCTTTTGCTAGTAATTCTTTTGCATCGATCATATAAGCTTTAACAGCCCCTACATCCAATGCCTTTTGTTTAATTGCTTCTAGATCCTTACCCTCACCAACATCAAGACCTAGTGCAATGACATCATAGCCATATTTCTCTTGAATCCATTTCACTGAAACGGAAGTATCTAATCCACCTGAATAAGCTAAAACGATTTTTTCCTTTGCCATTTTGTAATCTCCTCGTATCTATATGAATTAATATTCAATCAATAGAATTATTATACATAACAATCCAAATAAAATCTACTATTCTAGTAAAAGTTTTAAAATTGCTTTTTGAGCATGAAGTCTATTCTCTGCTTCATCAAACACGACTGAATGCGGGCCATCAATAATTTCTGCTGTTACTTCTTCGCCTCTGTGTGCTGGTAAGCAATGCAAAAAGATATAATCTTGTTTAGCGTGCTGGCATAGTTCCGTATTTACTTGATAGTCACCTAAATCTTTTAGTCTCTTTTCCGTTTCTGCCTCTTGCCCCATACTGGTCCAAACATCGGTGACAACGATATCCGCATCTTTGATGGCATCAACCGGATTATGTGTAATCGTAATTTTGCTTCCCGTTACTTTACCTGTTTCAATCGCCTTTTCTGTGATCTTCCCATCTGGTAAATATCCAGGAGGGCTGGCAATGCTGATATGCATACCAACCTTTGCTGCTCCTTCCATTAATGAATGAGCCATATTGTTGTTTCCGTCACCTAAATAGCACATTTTTAATCCTGCTAATTTACCTTTGTGCTCTTGAATCGTTAGTAAATCGGCCATCACCTGAGTCGGATGATGCAAATCTGTTAAACCATTTATTACGGGAACAGTTGCATGCTCTGCCAATTCCTTAACGGAATCATGCGAAAACGTTCTAATCATCATACAATCGATATATCTTGATAAAACCTTTGCCGTATCTGAAATGCTTTCTCCTCTTCCCAGTTGGATATCCCTTGAACTTAAGAAAATCGCATGCCCGCCTAATTGAAGCATCCCTACCTCAAAGGAAACTCTAGTACGAGTAGAAGATTTTTCAAATATCATCCCTAGAACCTTTCCGCTCAAATAAGGATGTGGTTTTCCTTGTTTTTGTAGGCTCTTCAATTCCTTAGCTTCTTCTAGCATATAAAGAATTTCATCACTATGAAAATCGGACAAGGATAAGAAATCCTTGCCTTTTAATTGTGGCTGCTGTGACACACCCTTTGTGTTCCATTTAATCACATTTGACATGCTCCACACCGCTCTCTTTAATATTGTAATATTCCGTTACGGTTCGTACCTCAGATTGAGCGATCGATTGAGCCTGAAGGCTAACCATTGCTTGCACTGTATCTAGATGTGTAAATACCGGTACATTGTAGCGGGTCGCTTGTTCACGAATGTAAAAACCAAATTTAATTTTGTTTCTTCCTTGGTTCGGTATATTAATAACTGCTTGTATGGTATTGTTTTTGAAAAGTTCATTTACATCTTCGTTATCCTTAATAACCTGTTCAATTGTAAAGCCTTTTTCTTGAAGGAATTTTGCTGTCCCTTCGGTTGCAATCAGCTTATAACTTTCATTAACAAACTGTTGGAGAATTGGAAGGCTGGCTGGTTTTTCCCGATCCGCGATTGAACAGAACAGATAGTTCTCAGTTTCTCCGTTTGATGTTGGGAACGCCTTTTCGAGCGCTTCATGAAAGGTAGCTCCTAATCCTAGAACCTCACCAGTTGACTTCATTTCAGGTCCAAGGACGTGATCGACTCCCTTTAATTTGCTTCTTGAAAATACAGGTGACTTTACCGAAAAATAATTAGGTTCTGGTAATAAACCAGTTTCATTTGATAGAGAATCCAAGGTTACTCCCAATTGAGCCATTACTGCCCATTCAATCATTGGAATTCCTGTAACCTTACTCATGATTGGAACCGTCCTTGAAGAACGTGGATTGACTTCCAACACAAGTACTTGATTTTGATAGATAACAAATTGGATATTCATTATGCCGACAATCGGTGCAGATTTGGCAATTTTTTCAGCATAATCGATTAATGTTTCTTTCGTCTCTTTCGCTAATGAGATTGGCGGGAAAACACTTATACTATCTCCAGAATGAACGCCGGCCCTTTCAATATGTTCAAAGATTCCTGGGACAATAACATTCTTTCCATCGCTAATAACATCAACTTCACATTCTAATCCAGGAATATAGCGATCTACTAATAACGGCCACATTTTTTCCTGTGAGGAGTTTTCCTCTAGTTGCTGGATATAGTAGTTTAATTCTTCTTCTGAAAAAATCGTAAACATGGATTGTCCGCCAATGACATAGGATGGGCGAACCAATACTGGATAACCAAGTCCTGCTGCTGCTGCCAGTAATTCATCTTTATGTGAAACGGTCTCACCCACAATATGTGGAATGTTTAGACCTTCAAGTAACTGATAAAATTCTTTTCGATCCTCGAAACGATCAACATTTTCTACCGTTGTGCCTAAAATTGTTACTCCTTCTTCTTCAAGGTCATGAGCTAAATTTATCGCTGTTTGCCCTCCGAATTGAATCAACACACCTTCAACTTTCTCTTTTTCAATAACAGTAAGAACATCTTCTGCTGTTAATGGTTCAAAATAAAGGCGGTCCGCTACTGAGTAATCCGTACTAACGGTTTCAGGGTTATTATTGATTACAACTGCTTCATAGCCCATCTTCTTAATCGCTTTTGCAGCATGGACAGAGCAATAATCAAATTCAATTCCTTGACCAATCCTAATTGGACCGGAACCAAGAACAAGAATTTTCTTACTGTTTGTTTCCTCTACCTCATCCGCTCCCAGCCATGTCGAGTAGTAATAAGGGGTAACCGCATCAAATTCTGCAGAACAGGTATCAACCATCTTGTATCCAGGTTTCCAATTGAGTTCTTTCCATTTACTTCTTATCTGCTTTTCATCTATGCCGTAAATTTGTGAAAGTAATTTATCAGAAATATTATGACGCTTCGCTGTTTTTAACAATGAGAGTGGTACATCACTCCATGCATAGGAAGCTAATTCCACTTCTAAGTCAACAACACTGTTAATTTTGTTTAAAAACCATGAATCGATCTCCGTTACCTGCTTAATTTCCTCTAGGGAAATTCCTCTTCTGAATGCTTCAGCAATCATAAATAATCTTTGGTCATTTGGTATTTCAAGTTTTTCAAATAAAACCTCATTGGCTATATTTTTATTTGCTTCCAGACAAAGTCCAAAAATATTTAATTCCATTGATCGGATTGCTTTATTTAGTGCACCTTCAAACGTTCGGTCAATTGCCATTACTTCTCCTGTTGCCTTCATTTGTGTTCCTAAAGTACGGTCTGCTTCTGGAAACTTATCAAATGGAAAACGTGGAAGTTTCACAACAATATAATCAATCGCTGGTTCAAAAGACGCAAAGGTATTACCTGTTATAGGGTTCACAATCTCATCTAAATGATAACCTACCGCACATTTAGCCGCTGTCCTAGCAATCGGATATCCAGTCGCCTTTGACGCTAATGCTGAAGAACGGCTTACCCTTGGGTTTACCTCGATAATGCAGTACTGATTTGATACAGGGTTAAGAGCAAACTGGATGTTACAGCCGCCAATAATCTCTAATTCTCGTATTACTTTTAAAGAAGAGTCCCGCAGCATTTGGTATTGAACATCTGTCAATGTTTGTGATGGAGCAACAACAATGGAGTCACCTGTATGAACACCAACAGGATCCATATTTTCCATATTACAAACAATGATACATGTGTCATTTGCATCCCTTATGACTTCATATTCAATTTCCTTCCAGCCTTTAATACTTCTTTCAACGAGAACTTGCTGAATCGGACTTGCTGCTAATCCCTTTTTCAGAACATTTTCAAGTTCTTCCGCATTATGGGCAAAGCCGCCGCCGTGTCCGCCTAGTGTATAGGCCGGTCGGATAATAACAGGGAAGCCTATTTCGTCTACGAACGATACGCCCTCTTCGTACGTATGAATAATTGCAGATTCTGGAATGGGTTCGTCAATCTTTATCATTAAACTGCGGAACCGATCTCGGTCCTCGCCATTTTTTATCGATTCTACAGAGGTTCCTAACAACGCTACATTGTATTTTTGAAGAATACCTTTTTCATAGAGTTCTACTGTTAGATTTAAACCTGTTTGACCGCCTAAAGTTCCAATAACTCCATCAGGCTTTTCTTTTTGGATAATTTTTTCAATTGTTTCAACATCTAATGGTTCGATATATACTTTATCAGCAACAGTTTCGTCCGTCATAATCGTTGCTGGGTTATTATTGATTAATACTACCTCTATTCCCTCTTCTTTAAGAGCGATACAGGCTTGTGTTCCTGCATAATCAAATTCTGCTGCCTGCCCGATTACAATCGGACCTGATCCAATTACTAATACTTTTTTTAGGTTTTTATTTAATGGCATAACGTTTATCTCCCACGGAATTTATCTGATAAACAAAATCTTCTAGAATATACTGGGTGTCACTTGGTCCTGGGTGTGCTTCCGGGTGAAATTGAACGGTTTGAATCGGAAAGCGTCGGTGTTTTAACCCTTCAATGGATTTGTCGTTTACGTTACGATAAGTGATTTGGAATACCTGGGCGTCAATGCTCTCGTCAACGACAACATATCCATGATTTTGAGCAGTAATTTTGACCTTGCCAGTAGCTAATTCCTTGACGGGATGATTGCCGCCACGATGTCCGTAGGCAAGTTTTTCTGTTTTTGCTCCATATGCTAGGGCAATTAACTGATGACCTAGGCAAATACCTAGAGTTGGATAGTGCTGGGTAATCTTTTTGATTTCTGGAAACCACTGTTTCAGTGCCATCGGATCTCCAGGTCCGTTACTTAATAACACACCGTCCGGCTTTAAGGCTTTGATTTTTTCAAAGGAAGTATTAAAAGGGACGATAGTAACACAACAATTTTGATCGAGCAGCGCATTCAGTATCGATTTTTTATACCCAAAATCGATAAGGACAACGTGTGGTCCTTCATTTTTAAAATATTGGATTTTTTTTGTCGAAACGGTTTCTACCCAAAATGGTATGGTTTTGCTTCCATCAAACGTTTCTTGTTTAGACTTACTTAAATATCCTTTTACCGTTCCGCGGCTGCGAATCGTTTTGACTAGTAATCTTGTATCTACGCCTGCAATGCCAGGAACGCCTGCCTGCATTAGTTTTTCAGAGAACTTATTAATCGATTGATAATGGCTTGGTGTTTCACATAAATCACCAATAACCACCCCTGCTAGAGAAGGAGAAATACATTCATCGTCCATCGCATTGATTCCATAGTTCCCAATAATCGGATAGCAGAAAGTAATCAACTGCCCTGCATAGGAAGGATCTGTAATGATCTCCTGATAACCAGTCATACTTGTATTAAAAACAACTTCTCCTATAGAGTCCTTGTTTGCGCCAATTAGTATTCCTTCAAAAACTTCTCCTGTTTCCAAAGTAAGATATCCCTGTTCCAAAACACTCACTCGCCTTCCTCTATACTTTGGAATGTTTTTTCCAATAGATAAGTAAATTCGTTGATTTCCTCTTTAGATGCTGTCAACGGCGGCAGCAATCGAACAACAGTTGGTCCCGCTGTTAAAATTAACAGTTGATTTTCAATTGCTTTTTGAACAATTAGTGGAGCCTTATCTCCTACCACGATCCCTTTTAGGAGACCTTTTCCTCTAATTTCTTCTATAAAAGTGTACTTTTCTTTAAATTTAGTTAACAGTTCATCAAAGTACACTGAAATTTCATTAACATGTTCCAATAGATTACTTTCAATGATATGCGATAGAGTTGCGACTCCAGCAGCGGTTGCTAATGGATTGCCCCCAAAGGTACTGCCATGGGTACCTGGTTCGAATGCTTTTGCCGCCTTTTCCTTTGCAATAATGGCCCCAATGGGAAATCCTGAACCAAGACCTTTTGCAACACTGATAACATCCGGTTCTATACCGTATTGTTCATAGGCAAACAGTGTGCCGGTCCTTCCGATTCCTGTTTGAATCTCGTCAACCATTAAAAGGATGTCTTTCTCTTCGCAAATCTCTGCGATTTTCTTCACCCATTCAGGATTGGCTGGAATAACTCCACCTTCACCTTGGACGAGTTCCAGTAAAATCGCTGCCGGCTGAAGTGTTTTTAATTGATCAAGTGCTTCTATATCATTAAACGGCAGATAACTAAATCCTTTGACTAATGGAGCAAATCCCTGTTGGATTTTTTCCTGCCCTGTCGCAGATAATGTTGCCAACGTTCTGCCGTGAAAGGATTGCTGAAAGGTAATGACTCCAAAGGAATCCGTTCCCTTTACTTTCTGTGCGTATCTTCTTGCCATTTTAATGGCAGCCTCATTTGCTTCCGCTCCACTGTTGCAAAAGAAAACCTTATCCCCACAACTATTTGCTGTAAGTAGTGCCGCCAGCTCCTGCTGATTTGGAATATGATATAGGTTTGAACAGTGCCACAGATTTTGCAGCTGCTCTTCAAGCTTTTCTTTAACCACATCAGGTACATGACCTAAGTTACAGGTGGCAATGCCTGAAGTAAAATCCAAATATTTTTTCCCTTGATCATCCCATACATAGCTTCCTTTCCCCTTAACCAATGTAATGGGAAAGCGGCTATAGGTAGCCATTACCGGCGAAATCGGGGAAACAGAAGTGTTAATGGTCATTAGGCAATCTCCTCTTCTAAAACAATTTTAGTACCTATATTTTTGCCGTTCACGTATTCTACCAAGCTATTTTTTTCAAATCCATCAATAATACCAACCATTGGTATTTTATGAACTAAGCCATCGATAGCAGCCTTTACCTTGGGAATCATCCCGCCATAAATGGTTTTATTTTCGATAAGTTCTTCTACTTTTGCTTTAGTAACCTTATCTAATTTGGATTTTTCTCCATTTTCTTCGACTAGAATTCCAGGTATGTCACTGATAAAACAAAGATTTGCTCCTAAAGCCTTGGCAACTGCACTTGCGGCAACATCTCCGTTAATATTGTATCGCTGTCCATCTGCACCAATCCCGATTGGAGAAACCACTGGTATATGTCCTTGATTTACGATGCTTTCGATGACTTCGGTATTTACTTCTACGACTTCTCCAACAAAACCTAAACTTTCATCTAGAGTTGGTTTTGCTTTTAACAAACAACCATCCACACCACTGACACCAAATGAACTGCCGCCTGACTCGATGATGTTCCGGACTACTTGTTTATTTACCGTTCCGCTTAATACCATTTCAACTATATTCAATACCTCGTCATTGGTTACTCTTAAACCATTTACAAAGGTAGTTTCGACATTTAAGCTCTTCAATAACTTATTAATAAGCGGTCCGCCGCCATGGACAATAATTGGTGTCCATTCTCCCTTTTGATGAAGCGATATGACATCTTTATAAAAGGACTTTGGCAGATTTTCTAACACACTTCCGCCACACTTAATGACAATATAATTCATCTTTGTCTCCCCCTTAAGTGCGGTAAGATGCATTGATTTTCACATAATCATAAGTTAAATCGCAGCCCCAGGCCGTAGCACTTTCTTTACCTTGATTTAGTTCAACCAGAATTTTTACCGTTTCCAGTTCTAAGTACTCTTTTACTTCTTCTTCCACAATCGGACTAGGTAAGCCATTTTCGAATACTTTGTATGGTCCTATCGCTACCTTTATTGCATTAGGTTCAACCGGTATTCCCGAATAACCAATGGCTGTAACGATTCTTCCCCAGTTGGGATCCGTGCCATAGATAGCCGTTTTTACAAGATTAGAAGAAATAATTGCTTTTCCAACCGCTCTTGCAGCATCCTGACTGTAGGCTCCGTTTACTTCAACTTCAACGAGTTTGGTAGCACCTTCGCCATCCCTGGCAATTTTCTTAGCAAGCTCTTCACTCACAAGTTTTAATCCTGCTTTGAATAAATCCCAATCTGGATGGTCTTTCGTAAGTTGGTTATTCTCTGCTAACCCGTTTGCTAAGACTAAAACCATATCGTTCGTACTTGTATCTCCATCAACCGTAATCATATTAAAGGTCTGATTCGTTATCTCTTTAAGAGCAGCAAGCAAATCCTCTTGGGCAATATTGGCATCTGTTGTGACAAAACCAAGCATTGTTGCCATGTTCGGGTGAATCATCCCAGAACCCTTTGCGGCGCCGCCGATGCTGACTGTCTTTCCGTCGATTTTTATTTGAACAGCAATTTGCTTAATGCAAGTGTCTGTTGTTAAGATTGCATTCTTGAAATTTTCTTCCGTTCCATACTTTGTCTGAAGAACTTGACTTATTCCTGTTTTCACCTTATCCATCGGCAACAGTTCACCAATAACTCCAGTAGATGTAACAGCTACAAGATGTTCCTTGATGCCTAGCTCGTTGGCAAATCCTTTTTGCATTTCAAAAGCGTCCAATAAACCCTGTTCTCCGGTACAGGCATTTGCGTTACCTGAGTTGACGATTATCGCTTGGATCTTTTTTTCTTTCGCGATACTCTCTTGAGTAACTAAAAGGGGGGCCGCTTGGAAAATGTTCGTTGTATATACACCAGCAACCGTTGCTGGAACTTCCGAAACTATATACCCAAGATCAAGACGCTTTCTTTTAATCCCGCAATGCATGCCACCTGCTTTAAATCCCTTTGGCAAGGTAACACTTTCTTCTTCTAAAATAACAATCTCTTTATTTGAAATGGCTGGCATCAATTTCGTTTCCCCCTTATTCTTGGTAACTGGTAAATTATCATTATGGATACATTGGTATGCTAGTAAGCCCCGTCCTGACATCCCACTCATTCATTATGTTTGCATTTTGAATTGCTTGCCCTGCTGCACCTTTAACTAAATTATCGATGACTGAAATAATCGTAAGTCGATTGGTTCGAGGGTCAACATGCAAGCCGATATCGCAGTAGTTGCTCCCACTGACTTCTTTGGTTGATGGATAGATTCCCTCTGGTCTGATCCTTACAAATGGATGATTTTCGTAGAACTGTTTATACAACTCAATTACTTCACTCGTTGATATTTTCCCAATTAAATTAACATAGGCGGTTATCATAATTCCCCTAGTCATTGGAACCAAATGAGTGGTAAACGAAACTGTTACCATCCTGCCTGTTTCATCTTTAAGTACTTGTTCAATTTCTGGTATATGTTGATGTGCTCCGAGCTTATATGCTCTAAGATTTTCATTTATTTCAGCATAATGTGATGTTAATGAAAGACCTCTGCCTGCACCGGATACTCCTGATTTGGCGTCAATAATAATAGATTGTGAGTCAGCAAGATTTGCTTTCAATATTGGTATTAACCCGAGGCTTGTTGCTGTTGGGTAGCATCCAGGATTAGCAATTAATGTTGCTCCTTTAATCTCTTCAGAATAAATTTCACTCAATCCATAAACTGCCTTGCTTAAATATGTCTCTTCTGGCGCCGTATGCTTATACCAAGTTTCATATTCACTTTGCGACCTTAGCCGAAAATCTCCGGAAAGGTCGATAACTTTTATTCCTTTACCCATTAATTGGGGAACCATTTTACTGCTGACGCCTGAAGGAGTTGCCAAAAACACGATATCATGTTGTTCAGTTAATCTATTTACATCAAAGCTTTCCAATGGTTGATTAATAATTTCAGTTAAGTGTGGATAGGATTCGCTAAAATCGTTACCAGCTTGAGAGTTGGAAACAACCGATCCAACTTCCAAATGCGGATGCTTGTTTATAAGCCTTATTAACTCGATAGCCCCATATCCCGTTCCACCGATAATCGCTGCTTTCATATTTCCAACTCCTAAGTCTCTTATATAATGAATCATTATACATAGGATGTAATAATTATTCAACCAATAAATTGCTCAATTTTCAGTTTTTATTGAATTTTTTTAAGGTTATTTTTGAAAACGCTTTCATTAAGTGTTGTATGTTTATGCAAATAGTATGCATGTAATATGCATATCTCAACTTCACTCGAAAAAGATGTTTTTTATAAGCGGTAATGGTAAATACTGTTAGAGAGGGAGAGGGATAGGGAGGGATGCAAACTGTTAATGACTACATTATCTTTTCAAGAACAGGTTAACTTTTCTAAATTTACTACTCCTTTTTTTAAAAAAAGAACAAACACACATTATGAAATCTATCTCGAAAGCGCTGATAAAACGTTAGGAAATGTCTATATTTTAGAAAATATCGTTAAACTAGACTATTCAAGTGAGCTATTGTTAGAGGAATATATCATTATTCATGACATAATCACTCAATTACAAGAAGAAAATGCTGTAATCGTCGACGATTCCAAGAGTTTCTTAGGTTATTTACAAAACGGAGAACCAGCCTACATCGTTACAAACTGGAACTCTTGGATTAATCACATCAATAATTCAATGAAAAATTGTCTATAAGTCAGAAAGGTGATTGTATGCTATCGGGAAAAGTAATTTCAGTTATCTCGGGTAAGGGCGGGGTTGGTAAATCAACTGTTTCAGCCAACCTTGCAGTATCCCTAGCAAGGCAGGGAAAGGCAGTTGGGTTAATTGATTTCGATATCTACGGAAGCAGTATTCCCAACATGATGAATATTAGTTTTGGACCAAAATCGATGAATAACAAGATTATCCCTGTCCAATCACACAACGTAAAGATCATGTCAATGGGATTTATCGTTAAAAATAATGATCCGGTTGTTTGGCGAGGGCCTATGCTAGGAAAAGTCATCAACCAATTTATTAATGAAGTGATATGGGGTCCCTTGGATTATGTGATCATCGACATGCCGCCAGGAACGGGTGATGTGGCTATGGATGTGAATCGACTGATTCCAAGTTCTAATCAGATCGTTGTCACAACTCCACATCCAACAGCCTCACATGTCGCAGAAAGAGCGGGTAAAATGGCGGCAATCAATAATCATAATATCCTAGGTATCGTTGAAAATATGGCGTATTTTCAGCCGCCAGATCTTGAACAAAAGTATTATCTGTTTGGCAAAGGCGGATCTGAACAGCTCGCATCAAAGCTAGGAACAAATCTCATAGCCCAACTGCCCATTTTAGCACCAAAAGAAGATGATTATGAACCTTCTATCTATAAGCGAGGTTCCTTACTGTTTGATAAATACAACGAATTAGCTGATACAGTACAGAATTCAATTGCCTAAAAAAATGGTGGTGTCCCGTTTACGGGGCACCACCACTTCATTTCCCTAAACTATTTCCTTTATACCCTTGTAAAATCCCTTGTACTTTTTGTTTGTCCTCTGCACTAAAACCATGATCATCTAGTGTTGCAATGAAATTTCCGACCATTGCTTCAAAATGCTCATCGTTGATTGAGATATCCTTATGTGCGTTTGCTATCTGTTCATCGCTATATTTTCCTTCACCTAATCCATGCTCTAAAAACGTCTGAGGGTGATGCTGAATTCTTTCCTGGTCATGGTCCTTAAAAAATTTGCTCATCAAATCATCCGCATGAATTTTATGAAAGAAGTCTTTTATGACAGACGTTATTTTTTCCTCATTCATTTGCATTCTTACCCGACCTCCTTTAATGATCCATTACCTTGTCCACTCTTCTAAAGAAAAGATAGGTTATCAGTGTCAAAACAAACATAAAGCCTAAAGCCAATACATAATATAAAAGATTTCCGTAATGCCCTGCTAGATATTCTTCTACCATATATTGAATAAGGATAATTTGCACGGTCAGTAGACTCATAAAAATCCACCATGCCATTTTCATAAAACCCGCCTCCTAATGCTGAGCCTGAGTGATTCCAACAGCGTAGATTTTCTTACCTTTAAATTTCAACTTAATGGACGGAAGCGCCCTTGGCGGCGGTCCCGCAAGAACTGATCCATCCTCCACATTAAAGAAACCATTATGACATGGGCAGGTTAGTTTTCCAGTATCCTTTTCCCAATAAACAGGACACATTAAATGTGTACATTTGCTATTGTAAGCCCTATATTCCTTTTCAGAAATTCTAACCAATATTGCTGAGTCATTCTCATCAGGATAATAGAATGAAACACTTTGCCCGACAGCGATATCTTTTTCATTGACAATAAATACCTCTGAATCATGTGCTTCTTCTTCACGATTTTTCGATAACACCATTAAAGGGGTTGAACTAACAAATAATACGCCCATTAATGATAAGGAAGAGGCGATAAAACCTCTTCTATTTAATTCTAATTCTTTATCTCTTCTGATATTAAAAGACAACTTCCGAAGAAATCCTTCTATTTTCTTCATGATTGAACACCATCGCCTTCTCTATATCCATATCTATTTGTTTCGGTATCCGGCAATCCAATGACAGTCCTTGTTTCAATCACTGTACCGCCAAAATCCCACTTAAACTGAACTTCTTTCGGTGGTTCAGATTTAATTTCGTGTTCATCCACAAAACGAATGGTATCCGTTGGACAAACACTTGCGCACATTGGAGGTCTTCCTTTTGAGGTCCGGTCATAACACATATCACACTTGTACATTACCTTTTTTACATCATCTACTCTTGGAATACCAAATGGACAAGCGTAAGTACAGTTTTTGCAGCCAATACATTTTTCTAGTGAAGCAGATAATACTGTCCCATCATCGGCAATCGCAATGGCTTGTACAGGACATGATTCCGCACAAGCAGGTGTTACACAGTGCATACATGGGGTTGGTGACGTCGCTACCGTTTCACCTGGATTTAACTCATCCACAAACATTCTTGATAAATGATCATGGCCGCTGCACTCTTCACACCCAATCACACATGCCTTACAGCCAATGCATCTTTCGTAATCAATATATAAAACTTTAGCCATGCTTTTCACCTGCACGCGAGGCAATTTTCTCTAATTTGACCGCGCATACCTTGAATTCAGGTATTTTCGATTTTGGCTCTAGCGCAGGATTCGTCAAATGATTAATTGCCAAAGATTTACCCCAGTGGTAGGGAACGAAAACCATGTCCTCTCTTGTAATCTTTGTTACTTTAGCAGCAAGCTCGATACTGCCCCGAGGGCTTGATACTTTTACGAATTCTCCATGTTCGATATTATACTTTTTCGCTAGATTTGGATGAATTTCTACATATGGGTCTGGGCAAAAATTACGCAGAGCCTCAATTCTCCTTGTTTGATTTCCACTTAAATAGTGAAACACAACGCGTCCAGTCGATAAGATGATTGGGTAGTCTTTGCTCGTTTTCTCATTTGGACCCTTGTGCTCAAAAGCTAAGATTCTTGCTTTTCCATCAGGAAAATTAAATTTTAAGTCTTCAAACAATCTTGGCAAACCTTCTGATTCCTCTGTAGGGCATGGCCAAAATACCCCCTGCATTTTATCAAGCTTTTCATAGGTAATTCCGTAATAATCTGCAGTGCCGCCTTTACTCGCAACCCGAAGTTCATTAAAGATATCCTCAGGAGAATTAAATTGGAAGTATTGACCCCTGCCAAGCCGTTCAGCGATTTCACAAATGACTTTCCAGTCCCGTTTTGTTTCACCAGGTGTACGATCGATCCCTTTTACTCGTAACACCCGGCCTTCAACATTCGTCATGGTACCGTTGTCTTCTACCCAAACCGTGGATGGAAGAACAACGTCTGCTTGCTCTGCCGATTCTGACAAAAAGAAATCCATACAAACAAAGAAATCTAAACTCTTAAGATATTCACCTACATCACCAACTGTTGGTGATGAGACAATCGGATTACTGCAGATTAATAACAATCCCTTAATTTCTTTTCCGAGCGCCTGAAGCATTTCAAATGCCGATAATCCTGGGCCAGGAATTTCTGATTCATCGACACCCCACACACCAGCGATATATTCGCGTGCTTTAGGGTCGGTAATTTTTCGAAAACCTGGCAGTTGGTCTGTTTTTTGACCATGTTCCCTGCCTCCCTGTCCATTTCCCTGACCAGTAAACGTTGCAACACCAGATCCTTTTCGACCCATTTTTCCAGTTACCAAGCATAAATTGACATAGTTTGAAACCGAGTCCGTACCGGTCGCATGCTGTTCAACTCCGCGGGCGAACATCGTAAAACCATTTTTTGCCTGACCGAATAGTCGAGCAGCAGTTATGATTTTGTCAACAGCAACACCCGTAATTTCAGAAACATGAGCAGGTGTATATTTCTTTACAAGTTCCTTTAATTCTTCAAAACCAGTTGTATGCTTTTGAATAAAGTCATGGTCGACTAAATCTTCTTCAATCATGACATGCAATAAACCATTTGCTATCGCTACATCCGTTCCTGGGCGAATATCTAGATGGACATCCGCTACTAGCGCTGTTTTTGTTTGTCTAGGATCCACGACAATCAATTTGGCTCCACGATCTCTAGCTCCCCATATGTAAGGCATTGATAACGGGTGACACTCTGCAGTATTTGAACCTGCAATCAATAATACATCTGCAAATTTGATATCAGACCATGGATTGGTTGAGCCTCTATCAATTCCGATACTTTGGTTGAAGCCGACAGATGCCGATGACATACAATAACGCCCATTGTAATCTATATTTTTGGTTCCAAGACCAATCCGAGCGAATTTACCCATTAGATAACATTTCTCATTCGTCATAGATGAGCCACTATAAATTCCAAAGGCATCTTTTCCATACTTGCCTTGTATTTCTTGGATTTTCGATACGATTAAATCCATTGCTTCATCCCAGGTAGCCTGTTCAAGCTTTCCATTTTTTCGAATAAGCGGGTGGTTAAGCCGTTCGACATGCTCAGCCTGTCGATAGGCACTTACTCCCTTCGGGCAAAGCCTGCCCCCATTCATCGGAAAATCATATCTAGGCTCAACACCAAGGACTGATTTATCCTCTTTGTTCACACGAATGTTCATCCCGCATTGCATGCCACAGAAGCAGCAATGAGTTGAAATCAGTTCCTCGCCATCTCGTAAAATCGCATCATAATCTCTTTGCGCGTAATCTTTATTTTGTGCATGACCCATCTATTGATCTCCTCCCTTCTTCAATTGGAGTCCGTTTTTCTGATTGCTCTCTAACACAAGGTTCGCTTTTCGGAAATGAACTTTAGCACCATAGGCTCCTAATCTGTGGCTTACTCTTCGACACTGTGAACACAAGTCTGAAAAGTGAAGTGTTGTGTGATCAATCGGAACAGACAAATGTCTTTTTTCTAACGCTAGTTGAACATCTTTGATTTGTGTAGCCGTCGCGTATTCTATCCCGCATCTAGCACATTGTTTCTGTTCTCCCATTGCATGGTACATCGGAACCATCACAGCTAAAATTCGAAGTGGTAAATGCCAGAACTTACTGAAAGGAAAATATAAAAGGAATACGATGACTGTTATTTGGTGAGCAAGCGCAATACCTAAATAGAAAGCCCCCTCCATCCATAACGCAGACACGGTTAATAAGGAGCCAGTTATTGAGATTGCTATTAGTAGAAAGAGTGGAAAGAAATCATATTCTTTAGATTGCTCAACAATCTTTTTTTCGTCTGTAACTCTTCGATAAAGCGCCATACCGCAGCCTATAATAACGGCGATTCCTGTCCAATTTAAACCGTGATAAATGGCGATTGCGAGTGGTGAGTCTACACCCATACGAAACATTGGAATTCCAAAAACCACTGCCGCATAGGTTTTAGGTTCAACTAATTCAAAATGCAGCCAATTCAGGACAAGGGAAAAGGTAATGGCAAATGAAAAAATAACTCCCCAAGAAATGAACATATGCTGTGCCCAGCGATAAACAGATCGATTTCGAATAAACCTTTGCTCTCCGATATTGGTGTACAAAGTCTTAAAGACGAATGCAAGTCCTTTCGCACTGAACATCATTTTGATTCCTTGCTTCCAAAGCCTTCTAGTTGGAGGACGTAAAGTCCACGAGGTGATTCTGATTGTCAGTAGCACAAAGCACAAAATAGTTGCCCATAAATATCCGTATAAGGCCATATCAAAATATCCAAATTGTTCTGATCCTATATAAACAGAAAAGAATACAATTACTAACACAATAAAAACATTTCGCGCTGATTTTTTTGAAAAAAGTAGTGAATCTTCTTCATATGGATAAAAGTTCATACGATAAACTCCTTTACTCTTAGTCTCGTTTAGTATGTGCCAAGGGACTATAAAAAAATTCCCAGTAATTTTACATAAAGAGGTAAGGGGGAAAACGAATATGTTAGAATAAAAGGAAGATAAGATTTTTACATAGAGGGATTGATTTATAGTTATGAGAAAAAGAAAGTCCATACTTATTTGGGCAGGTGTGTTTTCACTCAGTTTTTTATTATACTTTTCTTTTTTACATTCTAAAATTAGAGAACATACGAATACAGAAGTACCTAAACATGCTGACTATATCATTATTCTCGGGGCACGCGTTAAAGGTGAAGTACCTTCTCTAGCTCTTCAATATCGGATAGACGCTGCTGCTAGTTATTTGAAGAAAAATCGAGAAAGTATTGCGATTGCATCTGGCGGACAAGGACCAGGTGAAGATATTACTGAGGCAGAAGCGATTAAAAGAGGTCTACTCGCACATGGAATTTCTAGTGATAGAATCTTACTTGAAGATAAATCAACCGACACAGTTGAAAATATTCGTTTTTCAAAAAGACTCATTCCTCAAAATCTCAAAACTGGATTGCTGGTAACGAATGATTTCCATCTTTATCGTGCTAAGTCCATTGCTAAAGACCTAGGGTTGAATTTAGAGGGCATTCCTGCAGAAACTCCGACTGTAGCCATTCCAAAATCATACGCAAGGGAGTATCTCGCGATAACCAAATATTATCTCGTTAACTTTTTTTAAAAAAAGGCTGTGTTAAAGCAAAACATTGATATTTGCACTCTGTTGATTTGTGCGGAAGACACGAAGACTCCTGCAGGAGTACGGAGCGGGTGAGACCCCACAGGCGCTAGCGCCGAGGAGGCTCGCCGCAACGCCTGCGGAAAGCGAAGTGCCTCGTGACAGGCAAAAACCGCCTGTCCCTGCGATGATTATTCAAAGCAGTTTTCCTTAGTGGAGCGCAAATCAACAGACCAATTTAACACAGCCTAAAAAAATAAAAACCGGCTAATTTAATGTTTTAGCCGGTTACTTGGTCATGATAGATTTGATAATTATTTCTACCCTTTTTCTTTGCTTGGTATAAAGCAAGGTCAGCATTTTTAAAAAGTGTTTTTTCTTCTAGGTCGTATTCGTTATAGAAGGAAATTCCGATACTTGTTGTAATTTGTATTTTCTCGTTGGCAATTAGCCATTCCTCACGGAGACATTGTTGAATTCTTTCTGCTATTTCTGAAACATTTTTCTCCTCTGTCAAGTTAGGCAATAGAATAACGAATTCATCTCCACCAATTCTAGCAAGTATATCATTTTTTCTTAATGCACTTTTAACACGCTTGGCAAATTCCTTTTATTACCTCATCCCCAATGTCATGTCCGTATGTATCATTAATTTCCTTAAAACGGTCAATATCAAGAACTAAAACGGACAAAAACTGCTTCGTTTTCTTTGCTTTGTCCATCTCTATAGTTAAACACTGTGAAAAATACGTTCTATTGGGAAGACCAGTTAATGGGTCATGAAGGGCCAATTGTTTTAACTTATCTTCATATTTCTTCCTTTCCGTGATGTCTTTATACGCAACCACACCTCCATCCCAATCACCATTCTGATCATAAAGAGGCGAAAACGAGCCAAGAAAATAAATAATTTCACCACTTTTTGTTATTCGTTTTACCTCATGAGTAGTCACTGTCTCGCCGCTTTTTACTCTTTCAATGATTTTTCTTAGGTCTTCTTTATCCTCTTCAGGGATAATACTCCTGGACTTATCCTTTACCAACTCTTCTGCCGTCCAGCCTAATAATTTTTCAAATGCTTTATTAACGGATACAATATTTTGATTTTTATCAAAAGTAAACATGGCGTCCGCCACACTATTCCAGACTAGTTCAAATCGGTCTTTTATTCTTTTTATTTCATTTTCCTGCATTCGTTGCTCCGTTAAGTCACGTACAATAGCTAATAAATGGGTACACTCCCCCTCTGGATTAAACACAGGTGTTATCGTCGACTCCCAATAAATTACTCCATTCGTACTGTATTTAGGAAGATGCGAAACATTAACCATATCTTCGTATTTTATTGGCTTTTTCTTTTCCATCGCTTCGTCATATTTGCTTTTGACAACATCGTAAGCATCTTTTGGAAGAACCTTCTCTATCGGCTTGCCATAGGATTCATTTGTTAAGCCATAAAGGTCTTTAGCGGGTTTATTTAACAGGACATAACTTAAAGTCTTATCGTGATTTACTTTTGTCAAAAAGACTAAATCCGTCATATTATTAATCAATTGATAAAATAGGTCTGGCCTATTCAATATCTCTAGATTGAATTTTTCATTCATTACTTTTTCGCCTTTCCATGGATATTCATATGGGTCCACACCTCTATATTTATACCTTATTCTACACTGATTACTTGTAAATATAAAAAACTCACCCAAACAATATTTATGGGTGAGTTTTAACCATTAGTTTTTTTGTCCTGTGTAAATAAGAATCGCGTCTCTTAAGAACTCTGCTGTACCTGGTTGTTCTTTATCATAATAAGCTGTAAATCTTTCGTCATCCACATACATTTGTGCTAGACCTGCATGGGCTTCCTTGCTGTATTCCTTCCAATAATATGTTAGCCATTGTTTGTGGAGATCAGCAGCTTTTTGTGCTAGTTCTCCTGCAGGGTCTCCCGTTTTAAATGCCTCCGCTAGTGTTATATGAACTTGTTCTGCTAGAGCGGTTACTTCTTGATATTGTTCCTCCGTCATGTTCATTACTTTTGCATTAGAGGCTTCCACTTTATCCTTGCCATATTTTTCACGAATTTCTTTTCCATACTTCTTCTCATTTTCTTCAACCATCTTTTTCTTAAAGCCTTCGAATTTTTCTTTATTTGACATGGTAATTCTCCCTTCCGTTACGGCTATTGTTTTATCGACATTGGCAATTAATAAATCTAATTGTTCTCTTTTTTCGAGGAGTTTTTCACGATGCTCCCGCAATGCTTTTGTCCCATCAAAGGAAGGTGCCGTTACAATGTCCTTTATGCTGTCTAAACCGACTCCTAATTCTCGATAGAATAGGATTTGCTGGAGACGGTTTACTTCCTCCTGACCATAGATTCGATATCCTGATGAATTGATTCTTGCCGGCTTAAGAATTCCAATTTCATCATAATATCTAAGTGTTCTGGTGCTGACGCCTGCGAGATTAGCTAGCTTTTGTATTGTATATTCCATGTGATCATCTCCTCATAACTAACGATACACCTTTACGCAACGTTATAGTCAATAACTAGTTTGCCTATTTTTTTAAAAAGCTCTTTTCGTAAACTTTGTTGCTTTTGTACAAGATCCTGGATTAAGGACTATTCTTTCTGACGGTTTGAGAGATTTGTCCTCAAGACCCTGGATTAAGGACTAATCCTTCTGGAAGCTTGAGTGATTTGTCCTCAAGACCCTGGATTAAGGACTAATCCTTCTGAAAGCTTGAGTGATTTGTCCTCAAGACCCTGGATTAAGGACTATTCTTTCTGACGGTTTGAGAGATTTGTCCTCAAGACCATGGATTAAGGACTAATACTTCTGAAAGCTTGAGTGATTTGTCCTCAAGACCCTGGATTAAGGATTAATACTTCTGAAAGACTGTGTGATTTGTCCTCAAAACCCTAAATTTAACATCTATCTATGCGAAAACAGCTTTTTATAAAATTAAAGCCAGCCATTTTTATAGAAGACAAATGGCTGGCCAAAATATATTATTCAATTTCTGCTAATGCTGTTTCCTGATACGCTTTAAAGAAGGTATCACAAAATGTATCCCATTCCTCAGCGGCTTTCATTGAAGCTTCATTTACTTCTCCTAAAACTGGTCTTTGGAGTAAATCCTCAAGTTGATTTGAGAATTGCTTAATGATTTCATGTGGTGCCCCTTCTAATACATTACCAACAAAATCTGATGGGGAATACCAATCGGCAACTCTCTTAAGATCACGATAAATCTGGGTTAGAAGCAGATTACGCGGTCCTTCCCATTGTTCATTGACGATAACATCACGGAAAATCCTAGGCAATGCAGAGAATTCCTCCATTACTCCATGACCAGCAAAAACTGATATTGCGTCACGAAGCACCTCAGCACCTTCATTTGTCGCACCTATTTTTTGCAATAAAACGAGTTCTCGTAAGTTTAATAGCTGCTTTTGGACTTCTATCGGATTGTCCGAATTAATTCCTGGATTTAAAGGCTTCTCCAAGCGTAAGAAAAGATCATAAATTTTAAAAGCCCCTGCGGTTGTTCTTTTGGCAGCGTTTTCAATTTTTCTCAGTTTGCTAGCGGCTAATGGATAGTCCTTAACCTTTTTACCAAAGACTGTACGGAAGTCTCCATAGAGGTTGGCTTCTCTCGAGGCCCGAAGCATAAATCCTGCACAAGCAATTCCAATTTCTAATCGGGATAAAGTAAGAACAATTCCCACTGCGACGGCGATTCCTTTATCCTTCGGTCCGATAGGATAAGCAAGCGCACCGTTATATTGTATTTCGGCAGTTGGTAACTCAGCAGTACCAAGCTTCCATTTTATCCGATTAATTTGGTATCCATTTCGTTTTTCCTTCTCTTTGTCACCGGGAAGCCACGCTGGAACGATAAATGTTGAAACCTTGTTGGAGTCAGTTATTTTTGCGGTCACAACTGAATAATCTGCATGTGCAGCCGAACAGAAGAACTTATTTCCGTATAGTCGATAGTTTTTACCGTCAGGTACAGCTTCTAGAACATTAGCAGGCAGGTCTGAACCACCTTGAATTTCTGACATAAACTGCGCACCAATTGCAAATTCTCCGTTTAGCCCTTCTTTGGTATGTAGTAGTATTTCTTGGAGTTCTGGAATCTCATGATTAGGGAATTGATCAAGAAGCGCAATTAATCCATGCGTACAAGTTAAGGGACAGGTTACTCCACCTTCACCAATTTGGTGTGTCAGCATTCTTTTCACAAAGCTTTCCCATGGGGGCATTTTACTCGAGAATAGTCCTTCTCCAAACACTTTGCTCTCTAACTGATGTACTTCAAGCGGCCGGACAATCCGGTCAATTCGATGATTAAACGCATCATAATGGAGCATGTATGGACGAGCCTCTGGTCTGGCATTTCGCTCAGCTAATTGATTCCATTTCAAAGACACCCTGGGAGAAAAAGCGAGGATTTTCTGGTGAACCTGTTCAAACTCTGAACCCGTAAACTTCTTAACAGCCTTTTGTAAAAATGGTTCGTCTCGATACCAATCCAGATTCTCGCGCTGCGTAACAAAATCATCAAAAGAATAAGAATTCTGTCCCCTTGACTTCGTTTCATGGGAAGTAAAACTCATCAAATACCACTCCCTTTCCAAATAAAAAAATCGCAATTTTCAGTTTAATTATAAATGGAAGTGATTAGAATCGTCAAACGGTGCCTAAAAACCAATGGTATTACCATGGTCTTTAGTCACCGTTTAGGAAACTCTTGTGAAGAATGGATTTTTCTATATTCTTAAACACTTTTCATAATGCCGTTCGTCAACAAATCTATATTAGCAGGCAAATTTGTTTTTAATAGAATATCCAGTTCATCTAAACGAGTGGTATTATACGATGAACCTGATAGCAGTAGATTATCCATATAAGCAGGATGGCACATGATTTCAACAGTCTTCTCATCCAAGTCTTTTTCAGAGAGCTTATCAAAATAATCTGCAGTTGCAGTGGGTCCATAGAAATCAAATAGACATATGTCTGAATAACCCTCAACTCCTTCGATGCTATTCAAACCATTCAACCTCACTGGAAGATTAAACTTTTTTGCTAGCTTTTGAACAACAGGCAAGAACTCCTCAATCGTGTGAACATGATGATGGCTATCAAAGTGATTCGGTTTTAAACCTGAGCGGATGAAACTCTCAATTTGTGCAGTCCATTCCTTTTCAAGTTCAGAAAGACAAATATCCTTGCTATTTAATGCTGCTAACGTTTTAAAGTTTCCATTTTCATCTATTAAGGAAGGAACATCCTGTAGCAAGGGCTTTCCACAAGTCAGAACAAGATGAATCCCCACCTGTAAGGATGGATGCTTTTTGGCCAATTCAATTGCATGTTCCGTTCCCTCCATATTCATCATCATCGTAGTTGAATTGACAATCCCGAACAAGTGGCTGTCAATAATGCCGTAGTTTACCCCACGGCTGTAACCAAAATCGTCTGCGTTTATTATTAATTTAATCATCCAAAGTGCCTCCATAGACTTAAAGGCAGCTAATTCGCATAGCTACCTTTTGAATTCTATTAATATTTTAAAAATTGGGGTAGATAATCTTTGTGTGCTTCAAGCATTTCATCAAGAATTTGCTTGGCAATTTTGTCTGATCCTACTAATGGATTAATCGTCATTGCTAACAGTGCTGTATTATAGTCACCAGTAATCGCAGCTTCAATCGTCACACGTTCAAATGACTTAATAGTTTGGATTAAGCCTCTGATTGGAATTGGAAGTTCTCCCACCGCTATTGGCTTTGGTCCATCCTTCGTAATAATACAGCTAACCTCAACTGCTGAATCATGCGGAATCCCAACGATGGCCCCATTGTTCATTGTGTTGACAGGCTGTATGTCTCGCTTATCAGTATAAATGGAATGGATGAGACGGCATGCTGCATCACTATAGTATGCTCCACCGCGTTTTTCGAGCTGAGGTGGCTTAATGTCAAGATTAGGGTCTTTATATAATTCGAATAATTCGTTTTCTAGATTTTTTACGACCTCAGCCCTCGTCCCGCCACTTTCTGCAGCCATTAACTCCTCTTCAACCATCTCTCTCGTTTTATAATAGTAGTTATGATATGGACAAGGGAATAGGTTTAAAGCTTTTAAGAATCCAGGCTCCCAGCCCATCGCATGAATATTCTTCATGGTTACTGTATTTTCTGGGTTGGAAAGTAAATCTATCAGTTTGTTCTTTACACTAATTCCGTCCACATATACATCTAGTCCATAAACCATATGGTTAAGTCCTGCAAAATCAATTCTTACTCGTTCATGTTCTACATTTAATAACTGAGCTGCACCCATTTCCATTCCGATTGGCACGTTACACAGCCCAACTACTTTTTTAATATTACTGTAGCGCAGAACAGCTTCTGTCACCATACCCGCAGGATTCGTGAAGTTTATCAGCCAAGCATCAGGGCAAAGCTCTTCCATTTCCTTGCAGATATCGAGGATAACCGGAATTGTCCTAAATGCTTTAAACAATCCGCCTGGACCGTTTGTTTCTTGCCCAAGGACACCATACTTCAAAGGGATTCTTTCGTCCTTTGCTCGTGCATCCAGTAATCCTACCCGGAATTGTGTTGTCACGAAGTCTGCATTTTTCAGTGCCTTTCTACGGTCCAATGTCAAATGAACCTCTATTGGAAGCCCAGCTTTTTCAACCATTCTTTTTGCAAGATTCCCGACAATCTCTAATTTTTCTTTTCCTTCTTCAACATCAACAAGCCAAATCTCACGAACAGGTAATTCAGCATGACGTTTTATAAAACCTTCTATTAATTCAGGTGTATAGCTTGAACCGCCACCAATCGTAGCGATTTTAATGCCTTTTGTTTCAGTCATTTTGATGACCCCTTCTATGATAGCTTTTTGTATAACTCAATAAATTCTGTTGCCATGTCCTTTACAGTTAAAGCATTCATTAAATGATCTTGTGCATGAATTAGAAGTATTGGAATATCATGGGCCTCTCCACTTGCTTCCCCTTGAATCAATTCAGTCTGAAAGCGGTGGGCCTTGTTGAACTCCATCTCTGCTTCGCAAATTTTTTCTCTCGCACCGTCAATGTTTCCATTCTTAGCTTCGTAGATTGCTTCCATTGATAGACTTCTCGCATTGCCACTATGCAAAATCAGTTGAAAGGAAATTTCATAAATCTCTTCTTTATTCATACCACATTCTCCTATTAGCTTAGTTATGCTGCCGTATTTTGTTGGTCTTTTAACTTCTTGTCTTCCATCTTACCTTGAATGTAAACAAATGGTAGATAAATAACAATTGAGATTGCGAGATTGATAAGTGCTAGAACTGCACCAGAAATATGTCCGCCTGTTGCTAAATATCCCCCTATACCGACTGGTGTAACCCATGGCATACTTGCTGTTACCACTGGATATACGAATCCCCAGTCAATGGCTAAATAAGCAACAACGGTCATGACAACTGGAGCCGCAACAAAAGGGATTAACCAAATTGGATTCAATACGATCGGCATGCCAAAGAGTAAAGGTTCATTGATTTGAAATACCCCTGGAGGTCCTCCCAAAGCAATCATTTGCTTGTGGCGTTTGCGTCCTGCTAAAATCATTGCGATTAAGAGACCCAGTGTCGCTCCAGAACCGCCAAGGTACACAAACGCATCAAGGAATGGGCCAGCTAGAATTGCGTATTTATCTAGTTCCGCTACACCTTGGGCATAGAGGTCCGTATTTTTTGTTCCTAACGAAGTGAACAATGGAGTTGTAACTCCTCCAAGAATATTCGGACCATGTAAGCCGACAGCCCAGAATCCATGAACCAAGAAAACAATTAGAATTGCAAATGGAAGCGAATCAGCAGCATTTGTCAATGGTGCTACTAATGTCGTGGCTAACCAGTCGTTCAAATATTGACCATCTGTTATCTTGCGGAATAACAAACCAAAAATCCCAAAACTCAAAATTGTCAGCATGCCAGGCACTAATTTTGCAAACGCACCTGAAACAGCAGGTGGAACACCATCTGGCAGCTTAATAATAAAGGACTTAACTTTTGATAGTCGTAAAAACAATTCAGTTGCAACAAGTGAAACAAGGATACCCGTAAACAATGCAGTAGCATTAAAATATCCCCAGCTGACAAATCCCCAAGCACCTTCAGTTTCAGGCACCTTTCCAATTTGTGGAATCAACAAAAAGAAGGATGCAGCCGCTACCAGCATTGCTTCAAAACCATCATCTCCATATGATTTTGCTAGTTTGTGAGCAATTCCAAAAACTGCAAAGACTGTCATAAAAGCAAAGGTTCCCCACCATATGTCTCCGCCAAGTGTTGTCCATGATTTACCAAAAATGCTTTCCATCAAACGGCCATATGGTTTTATTATCGAACCAAGGTTATTAAGTAAAACAGCTAACGAGCCGATCATCGTAATGGCAATCATTCCGATTAAAGCATCGCGGATAGCTAATAAATGCCTGTTATTACCGAATTTCACAGCATAAGGCATTATATATTTTTCAATAAAATTCATCATGAAGCTATTCCCCCTTAATTAATAATATAGCTTGTTTTAGTACCTCTTCACCGTTACAAAGACCATAGTGCATTGGATTGATGGATTCGATTGGAATTTTTCCGCCCACATCTTGCTTCATTTGATTTAGCATGAAACGAACCTGAGGTCCAAGCAGTAGAACATCAGCATTGTCAATATGGTTTTTAACTTCCCCACTGCCAACTGCCCAGATTTTGCATTCAATTCCTTGCGTCTGTGCACTCTTTTCCATCTTTGTAACCAATAAGCTTGTAGACATTCCAGCTGAACAACATAATAAAATATTCATTGTATGACCCCCATTTTTATAGCAAACGTTTACATTATTGTAAAAAAATTTCATTGGTTTAGAAAATGATTGGTAAACCTAGTTCAAAATGATTTAATAATAGTAAATATAAGTACAAACAGCAAACTTTGAGTAACCTAACCCCACAAAATCCTAAATGTACCTCCTTTATTTATTTTTTACAGAAATCAGTACAACATTTGTATCTTTTGTTGTATCATTAAGGTAATTGTAATAACAATTTCAGAAATAATCAATACATATTTTTAAATTTGTTATTACAAATTTCGATACCATAATACAACCTTATTCTTTATAGAGAAATTCACGCAAAGAAAATCAAGTCGGAGGAGAATATTACATGCGCAATTTAAATGAAGAAAATGCCCTTCATCTAAAGGTAAAAGACAGCATCTTAGAGCTAATAAAAAACGGTGAATACCAACCTGACACAAAATTACCAACCGAGGCGGAATTCTGCGAAAAGTTCGGAGTCAGCCGCACTACTGTACGGACTGCTTTACAACAATTAAGTTTGGATGGATATGTTTATAGACAGCAAGGAAGGGGTACCTTTGTTTCTGGAAGAAGGGTGAAACAAAGATTGACTTCTACGGTTCAGAATTTTTCCGAGCAAATAACTGGCCAGGGGAAAAACCCATCTATAAAGGTTCATAATCTTGAGGTCATCATGGCTGATTCTTTTCTAGAGGATATTTTCGATTTGCCAGAGGGAGAGCCAATAAATATGCTTGAAAGGATCCGTTATGTGGATAATGAGCCTATTCAAATAGAAACGGCTTATCTACCCTGGAGAAAGACACCAGGCTTAAATAAGGAAGCTTGTGAAAAATCTCTGTATAGACTTTTGGAAGTAGAATATCAAATTAAAATAAAAAGAACTGTCGAGAATCTTGAAATCGTAGGCGCTCAAGAAGATGTTGCAAAAATATTAAATATTGACGTTGGCTCTCCTTGCTTCTCCCTTGAGACCTATGCATACTCAGATGAGGATATATTGGTTGAATATTCCAAGACCATTTTCCGGGGCGATTTAGCAAATTTCGTTATTGAGCGGTACTATTAACAATGGCACAGTTAATGACAGAAGTATAGTTACACATATCAGTTGTAAGTAGGTGAAAATTAATACTTTACTAAAAAAAAAGGCTGTTTTCGTATAGATTGTTGCTATGGGGAACAGACTGTATAATAGAATAATTGATTATACAGGGGGCTACTCAACAATGTGGTTAGATATTTACCGAGACTTTTCAGACCTTTCACCAAAAGAACAATTAAAGCTCTTTACCGCAATTAAGGAAGACCTATTTCCTGAACCTAAAGCCGACATTTCAAATTTTGTTGGTGAGATTCGTGAAAAACGTTTTTCCGAAGGTTTAGCGTGTGTTCATTGCGGAAGTATGTCTGTGAAGAGAAATGGTACATATCGGTCTCGACAACGCTACCTGTGTAAAGATTGCGGAAAATCTTTCAATGATATGACAGGCAGCCCATTAGCGGGCACTAAATACCCACATAAATGGCTTAAATACTATGAATTAATGGTCGAAGGTTACACATTACCTAAAATAGCTAAAGAGCTGGAGATACACATTTCAACAGCTTTTTACTGGAGACATAAAATCTTATATGCTATTCGTTCTCTTGGTCATCAAACATTAAAAGGCATAATTGAAAGTGATGAAACTTTCTTCTTAGAAAGTGAAAAGGGCAAGAAAAATATTGCTCATAGAAAGCCACGAAAAAGTGGCGGAGTGGCGAAAAAACGCGGCATTTCCAAGGAGCAAATTTGTGTAGTAGTTGCACACGATAGAAACGGTCAAATTCTCTCCCAGATGGCAGGAAAAGGACGAGTTACAGCCATTGAGTTAGATAAGGTGTTAGGAAGTCATATCGACACCTCTGCTTTGTTATGCACAGATACGGCAACTAACTACAAAAAGTTTGCCCAAATGAAAGGTCTTCAGCACGAACCAATCAATGTGAGTAAAAAAGTCTATGTTAGAAAAGGTATTTATCATATCCAGCACGTTAATGGCTACCACAAGCGTCTCAAAGATTGGATGGACCGCTTTCAAGGGGTAGCTACAAAATATCTTGATAATTACCTTTTCTGGCACCAATACCTTGAGTTGAATAAAAAGTTACCTTTTCAAGAACGAATCAAGGATATGTTTCTTGGCTCGTGTCAACGTGTAAACTTTACAACTGTTGAATTATTTCGAAGTGCTTAATAATTATCTTTAACTCATAAGAAAGTGGTGAAAATATGAGACCTGGTTCTTTAACCAAATTGACTATATCCAATCCAATTGTTGATAGAGTAAAAGAAACTATTAGCAGCACACACCTTAATGGTGGAATGATTATTGAATGCTTTCAAATAAATAATCCAGAATTGTTAAATTACCCTACTATGAATGAAACATTTGAACGTTACTTCACTAGAATCCTGACATCTGACGATATTAGAATATCTATTCCAGAATTAAAAATCGGTAAACAATTAGACTGCGAAACGGATTTCAAATTTATAAGCTCATTTACTTTAGATGGAGCTATAGCATCGGTAATCTATAATGGCGGTGCCTACAAAGGATTTTACGGAACTCCGAGAGAAGCTAAAAACCTAGCACAAGAGTTTTGTGATTTTATATTCGAAGATAGAGTTCTTGATGTTCAAGTCTATCAAACAAATACTCCTTGGTGTTCCTGGTTTTTCGATGTTGCTTGGGACGACACCTGGTTAATTTTAGATACTAATTTAAAGAAAATATGGCTTATTTGTATAACGGACACCGATTAAAAGTTAGTGTCCGTTAGCAACAATATTTACGAAAAGAGCCAAAAAAAAAGAAACAGGACAATTGTCCTGTTTCTTCAATGTCAATATAATAATTTATTTAAACCAGCCTTTTTCTTTGGATTGTTTGATGGCTTCGATTCGGTTTTTGACGTCTAGTTTGTCTAGGATGGTTGAGATGTAGTTACGGACGGTGCCTGTTTTGATGCTGAGTTGTTCGGCGATTTCTTGTGTGTTTTTGCCATCGGCGACGAGCTCGAGTACTTCCTTTTCACGATCTGTAAGTGGATTTTCTTCGGAGTAGACATCATCCATTAGTTCAGGAGCATAAATCCGTTTTCCTTCCATGACACGACGGATGGAACTTGCCAACTCTTCACTTGGACTGTCCTTTAGCAAATAGCCACGAACTCCTGCTTTTAAAGCGCGTTGAAAATAACCAGTTCGTGCAAAGGTAGTTAGGATGATTACTTTGCAGTCTAGACCTTTTAGCTCTTCTGCCGCTTCAAGTCCTGTTTTACCAGGCATTTCAATATCCATTATGCAAATATCAGGCTGATGCTTTCTTACTAAAGCTACTGCTTCTTCCCCGTTTGAAGCCTTCCCAACCACTTCCATATCCTCTTCCAAATTAAGAAGTGAACCGAAGGCGCCCAACAGCATCTGCTGGTCTTCCGCTATTACGATTCTAATCATGTGTTACGCCTCCTCTTTAAATGACGGCTTTACATCATTGGGCACTCTGATTACTAAAGTTGTTCCTTCTTTTGTTAGAAGTTCTATGCTGCCATTAATAAACTCAAGGCGTTCCTTCATTCCTAAAAGTCCGCTTCCTTTCACATCACTATCCCCATCACTTTTAAATACGCCATTATCATGGATGGTCATCACAATTTCCTTCCATGATTGCTCAATGGAAATGGAGCAGGAACTGGCGCCACTATGCTTGACTACATTATTTACTGCCTCTTTTAAACACATGCTGAGAATGTTTTCTGTTAATAAGGGAACATTTTTCAATGAAAAATCTTGGTTTCCTTCAAAGTTGATTTCAGCCGCCTTCAAGATTTGTTTTACACGTACGATCTCATCCTTTAACCGGATTCCCCGCATAGAAGACACCATTTTTCTCACTTCACTTAACGCTGTTCTTGCCGTTTGCTGCACATCTTTTAACTCATTACGTGCCTGCTCTGGATCTTTGGTAATTAATCGCCTTGCTAAATCACTTTTTAAGCCAATGAGTGATAGCTTTTGACCTAAAGTGTCATGCAGGTCACGAGCGATCCGCTGACGCTCTTCTAACTTAACAAGCTCTGAAATTCGTTTATTTGCATCCTCAAGTTTTTCTTCAAGCTGCCCCATTTCCTTCTTGTTATGAATATTAAATGGCAGCAAAATGACACTTATCCAAATGATGATGACAAATGGCAACTGCTTTAGAAAAAGTTCATCCTGCTGTACAATGCTGAAGTTAATGGAAGCAGATGTACTAATTAAATGAATAAAATATAAGGTTAAAAATGTAATTCGATCCTTAATATTACCGATAAAATAAGAAAGAAAAAAAGCAAAATAAACATAGCTAAAAAGGCTGGTTGAAGTAATTGAGATACCTATTAAGATAAAGGTCCAGAGATAAACGGGCCACCCTTTCGAAATAAATGCAATTCGATAGAAAATAAAAAAGAGAATGGTAAGGATGATCCCAACGATGATTTTAATAGGCGAGGATGTTTGAAATATAAAATAAAATGGCAGTATGCAAAGAATGGTCCAAATATAAGGTGATATACCGCTATTTTTCTGGAAAGTCATATACCTCTTTATCATAGTAGAACCTCATTTTTCACTTAAAATAGTTTTTCACCTTAATCTTACCACAATTACCCACTATCTTCATTTACTACTATTTATTCGACTCATACTTTATTTTAGAACAGAAATAACGACAAGCCCAAAAAAGGCTTGTCGTGTCTATGCTTTCTCTGGTCGAAGAATCTCTTTCTGTTTTTTTACTAGTGCCTTAATCTCTTTAAAGCTAACAAATTTTTTCCCTTGCTCATCCCATAGACGGAATTTGAGAGAACTTAAGCTTGTTGCTAATGTGATGGTTGGAACGTTTTGTAATGGCAGTGTATTATTATGGGCTTCCTCTAGCTTATAATTTGGAACCCTTGGGCTTAAATGGTGAACATGATGGTAGCCAATATTTCCGGTTAACCATTGTAAAATCTTCGGAAGTTTATAGAAAGAACTGCCCTCAACAGCTGCTTTCACATATTCCCAATGTTTATCTTCTTCAAAGTAAGAATCCTCAAAAGTATGCTGCACATAAAATAGCCAAATTCCAAGTGAACCTGATATTAAAAAGATAGGTGCTTGTACCAGTAGGAAGTTCTCCCATCCAAGTGTTAAGCATAGCACAACCGTTAAAGCAGCAATCCCTGTATTGGTTATATACGTGTTCATACGTTCATTGAACCGGGCGCCTTTTCGATTAAAGCGATTTTTAAGCAGAAACACATAAATTGGACCTAATCCAAACATAACAAGTGGATTACGATACAACCTGTATTTAATCCTCTCCCATGCTGAAGCAGCCAAGTATTCATCCACCGTAAGTACCCAAATATCACCTGTTCCCCGCTTATCTAAGTTACTGCTGGTTGCATGGTGCACAGAATGATCATGGTGCCATTGGTGGTAGGGGAACACGGTTAATATTCCCGTGATTGTTCCAAGAATTGTATTTGCTTTCCTATTCTTAAAAAAAGAATGGTGACAGCAATCATGAAAAATGATGAATATCCTTACTAAGAATCCTGCTGCAAGTACGGAGATACCCAATGTAAGTATGTATGATAAAGTAAGGCTCTTATACGCAAGGAACCATAATAAAACGAAAGGTACCAAGGTATTAATCATCTGCCAAATGCTTGCTCGGAGATTTGATTTTTCATAAGGAGCAACTTGCTTTCGTAAATTCTTTTGATTTTGTTCGATCATAACTACTATTCCCTTCTTTCATTTGTTATCAAAATTATAGCTCGAGCACAACACCATTTTGTAGATATAGCTGTCATATGCAAAACATGATAAATGTCATATTGCCCCATAACGCGAAGAAAGGAGAAGCTCAATTCATGAGCCTCTCCTCCCCTTTTGGGCAATATTATTTTCTGCTTTCATCGTCATTATTAACCCTAATTTTTAAAAATTTCACTATTTCATTCATGGTTTGTCCTATCCTTTGAATACATTTAACAAAGGGGGAATAGACATGAATCAATCGATGTCAACAGTTAGTTTAATCCGATACGCTGTGGCCTTTGTCTTTATTACGTCAGGTGTAATGAAATTATTTAGTACAGAACTTGCGGAAGTATTTATCCATTTAGGGCTGCCTTTTCCAGATATCATGTTGTATGGTACAGCCTTTTTAGAGATTATCTGCGGCATTCTGATCTTGCTTAATCGCAGTGTAAAAAATGCAGTTATCCCCTTAATTGGGATTATGATTGCGGCCATCATATTAACAAAGTTCCCACTCCTAAACAGTGGGATTTTACCATTCGCTTTCAAAGCGAGATTAGATATTGTAATGTTACTACTTTTGTATATTCTTTATAAAAAATCGCCTTCATAACGGCTTTTTACCAGATTGTTATACTCAATCGGTTATTTTTTTATGTTAAAATAAAGAAAAATAGGGAAAGGGGGAGCGTATTATTTTTATAAAAGAAAAGGTTAAAAACCTCCCATCAACCCCTGGCGTATATTTAATGAAAGACTCCCAAGGAACCATCATTTATGTGGGAAAAGCAAAAAATTTAAAGCGAAGAGTGCAATCCTATTTCCAACAATCAAAAGCACATCCTCAAAAGATTATTAAGCTTGTCAGCAATATTAGAGATTTTGATATTCTGTTAACAGATACAGAATTTGAAGCGTTTATGCTCGAATGTAAATTAATTCGAGAGATAAAACCTCTATTTAATAAAATGATGAAAAGCCCTCAATCCTACTCCTACATTGTGATTGATAAGGACACGACGTATCCTGAAATTAAGATCACAAACTATCGGGATGAACAGGACGGCAGACTTTATTTTGGTCCCTTTCCTAGCAAAGCTAGAGTCGAAACAACGATAATGGGCATCAAGGAAGCCTATAAAATTCTTTGCAGTAATCCTAAGCGGCAGAATTCACTATGCTTCAACCATTCGATTGGGTTATGTATAGGGATGTGCGGCGGGGGACCTGCTTTACAGGAATACCATGCGATTATGGAAAATATCATAGCTTTACTGAATGGTGAGAATAGGAAAATACTTGATCATATGAAAAAGAAAATGGCTGAAGCCGCTGCAGATTTTGACTTTGAGGCTGCCGCTAGGTACAGAGATAGGATTGATTCCACCCAGTTTCTACTTCGAAAGGAAAAGGTCATTGAGTTTACGGAGGAAAATAAAAATCTTGTTGTTATAGAAAATTTAAGCGAGGATACCTTCAAGTTCTTTCTAATAAAACGCAATGAAATTCTATTTAGAAAAATAATTACCATCGATAGTGCCGAGGTTACTCAACTTAGCAGCCTCATCACCAAAATCTTTAACGCTACTGATTTTCCCGTCAGCAACCATGTAAAGAGAGATGAGCTTGATGAAGCGCAAATTATTTATAACTATATAAAAAGCAGCCATTGCCGCTATAAGGCGATTCCCGATAAATGGATTCGAAACCAAAAGGATAAAAATATTGTTGAGGCAGTTACGAAATTAATTTATAAAAAACAAACATTAAAAAAATAGCCCTCGATTGTCTCATTTAGACTAAGAGGGCTATTTAATATGCCAAACGATAAATTAAGAATCGTTCATTGCCATTATTCTCATATAAACCAGGAAGTTGAACTTCTTTTATTAACTCAAATGAAGTGTGGTTTTCTAAATAATAGATATAATCCTCCGATGGATAATATAAAATCACGTCTACTTCCCGTTTGAATTCTTCAACCGAAACCAAGATATTATTAATGATTTTCCAAAATATCGGTATCGTAAAAGGATTAAAAAAATAAAAAGTATTATCAAGAGGATGAATTTCATATTTTTCTGCCAAGCAGCAATGAAATTGAATCTTGCCTTTATTCTCTTTCGCTTTAATTAAATAGCTCGCTTTGTTCTCCAGCGCTTCTTCGAATAGTTTTTCGTTCATCTCAACCCCGGTAACGGAAGATTGAAATAGGTGATGAATAAAGAAGTTGAGTCTTCCTTTTCCACAGCCAAAATCAACAATATGGTCGCTGCTGGTTAATTCATATTCCGCGAATAATTTTTCAAGTGCACTGTATGGAGTTGGCTCGTATCTATGATAATGGAAGGACTTGTTATATCCCCTTTGATTTCCTTCTGTTTCGATATTCAGCAATTCATCGTAATTCATTTCTTTCATTCATTTGCTCCTGCCTGCCCCCTCATTCATATGCGGAAGGGTCAATAAAAAAGTTATAGCCTAAATAGACAATCATCCCAATGGCAGTCGTTAAAAAGCCCCATCCAAGAGTTACTTGCTCGATTACTAAGTAGTTATTACATAATTGCACAGGTGACCAAATATATAACCATCCTAAGCCAATAAATAGCACCGTAAAACTAATTATAATCGAATTTTTCCCAAATGAATTAAGTTTTTTCCAACTGTCTCTTAAAGCAAATCCCGCTAAAAATGGTAAACTGATAAATTTAAATCCTTCAACAAGCGGAGTAGTCAATGCCTCATCCATTGTCCGCGGTAACATCCAGTATACCATGATAACAACAAATAACGTAATTCCCGGAACCCCATTACTGTTCCACTTTTCAAAAAGATGCGGAAATCGTTTTTGGAAAAAACGTGCCATTAACATTCCCGCAATTACCAGCATCGGCATTTGCATATGCATATGAATAACCATCACGGATTCCATGAAATTTGCAACAGGAGGGATCACTAAGAAAATGTATAAAAGTAAGCCATAAAACGACTGATTCATAGATTACTCCTCCTCACTGTTTTCCAGGATGTTAACAACCTTTTGAGCAGCTTCATCGATTTTTTTATAGTCCATTACGTCAATCAGACTGCCCATTTTATCGACTAAATAAAAAGCAGAATTATGAGCAAAATTTCTGTTATCATCTGGGATCACAATGACACCAAATGCTTTTAATAAAGATTCTAACTCAGCCTGGTTCGGGATTCTTGCCATCCTCCAGGTTTCACCATCACTTTTAAAAAAGTCTTTGTACTTGTTTAATACAGCGGGTGTATCTCTTTCAGGATCGAAGCTTATGCTTAAAAAGACTATTTCTTCTCCTTTAACGCTATTAGGAAGTTTATCGTAAACTTGCTTCATGTTATATTCTAATTCAGGACAAACAGTGGTACAGGATGTATAGAGAAATGTAATAAATACATATTTATCTTCGAATTCAGAGATTGAATATTTTCGTCCCATACTGTCCTCAAGCGTAACATCAGGGAATTTAGGTTTATCATCTTTAAGTTGCTGCACTCTGGCAGTTTCCGCAGTAAATGCGGTGAATCCATCGGTTCCGATATAAAACAAGCCAAGGCCAAAAATAATAACAAGAAAAAATGAGATTTTCGTATATCTATTATTGATCATAGTGACCACTTCCAAATTTATTTATTAGAATAAAGAGATAGCCCAAATCTGGAGCTATCTCTTTTTTACTTATTACCACGTTTTAAACGGTGGTGATCCTGGAGGTGCATTTACGATAAATTCTGTTAACGGAATTACATATGCCATTGCTACTACAATTAACATGATAACAATCCATAGTCCCCAGCGTTCTGTGATATATGGAGTTTTTGTTGCGTTATCTTCTTCCTCAGCAATAGGGAATTCTGTTTCACCTTTAGGTGCAACGAACATCATATTGAATACGGCGTACACTTGTAGAATAACACCAACAATTAGTAACGTACCGCCAACTGCTAATAGCATCAAGTATGGGTCCCAGCCTAATGCTGTTGCATGATCCCCATAAGTTGTGTAAGAAGTTCTTCTTGGTGAACCAAGCAAACCAACGTAGTGCATCGCACCAGACATACAGATCATTCCAATAGTCCAAATCCATGTTTGGATAACACCTAATCGGTTGATTTGCGGTGTTAATACGCGGTTTGAGATAAAAGGAACTAACCAATAACTGATTCCAAAGAATGTCATAACAACTGACATACCTAATGTTAAGTGGAAATGTCCAACAATCCACATGGTATTATGAACAACTTGGTCTAATTGGTTTGTGCTTTGTGCAATACCGCCAGCTCCAGCAGGAATGAAGGCAACCATTGCAATAAATGGTGCTAGGAAACGAACATCGCCCCACGGCATTTTCTTCCACCAGCCAATTAAACCTTTACCGCCTTTTCTTCTAGCCGTACGCTCAAATACAGCAAATAGTGCAAATGCTGTCATGAGTGATGGGAATCCAATTGCCAAACTCATAAATACGTGCATAAATTTAACGACTTCATTAATACCTGGGTCAATGATTTGGTGATGGAATCCACCAGTGATGTTCATAATAACTAGAGCGATAATAACCACACGTGTTAGTAAATCACTCCAGCGCTTTCCGCCGATAACTTTTGGTACCACTACGTACCATGCAGAAACAGCTGTTAAATACCAGATATTAACCAATGTGTGTCCAAAAGCCCAAAATAGTGTACGAGCGACCATTACGTTGATCGTGTCGACCCAGCCAAATACCCATGGAATAATCATAAATAATACTTCAACTGCTACGAACATTAGAGCGAAAAATAATAGAACGAATACACCAGTTGCGAAGTAAGATAGAATTGGAACGTGTTGTCCTTTATGATTTTTTCTCCAATTCGCTACTTGGATAAATGCTCCAATACAGCATAACCAAACACCAACTACGATTAAAGCTAAACCAATATAAAATACAGGATGTGCAGCCATCGGCGGATAGAATGTGTACATAACCGATGCTTCATTCATTAAAATTGGAATGACGGCTAATACAAATCCGACAAGCTTAACGAAGAAACCAACCCAGGCAAGCTTCCTTACTTTTGGAAGGAGTCCACCTAAATTATGTGAAAGTGTTGCATAAAAGTATCCAATCGTAAAGAATGCTGTTAACACGAGGATTAGCAGTAATCCATGTGCAGTCAAGACTTGATAGTAGTTAAACCAAGTTGGTAACTCCAACAATCCTGCTCTGTTTAAACCTTGTAATAATCCTAAAAATCCACCAACTAATAATGCGATAAATGCTACAGCTATATATGATTTCGATATTTTTGCATCTTCTGGGTAATATCCCAGCATTTTGTTTGCTTTATCTTTAAAACCTACTTTTAAATCTGCTTCCATCTTCATCTACTATCCCCCCTTATTTAACCGTAATCGTTGTACTCATAACTTGGTGACCCGCACCACAATATTCATTACAGATAACTAAATAATTGCCTGGCTTATCAAACTTTTGTGTAATTTTTTGAATATGCCCTGGCATGACCATTGCATTTATATTTGTTCCAGCAACTTCAAATCCGTGAACAACATCTTTAGATGTCATAATAAACGTAACCTTTGCCCCAGCTGGTATTTCAATGTTGTTTGGAGTGAAGCCAAACGCTTGTAACGTCATGACCACTTCATATTCATTGTCACCAATTTTTTTAACACCTGGGTTATCGAATGGTGCTATTTCATCAACCTTTTGCGGATCAATTGTTTCCATATTACTTGGTGGTCCCATTTCTAGTGCAAAAGCTTGGTAACCAGTGATTAACATGAATCCCATAATGATACCAAAACTTATTGTAAGCCATATTTTTTCATCAAGATGCATTTTCATCTCTCTATCCCCCTTATATTCTGGCCATGTAAAGACCGTATAGAACTATATACGTAGCAACAATTACGACCCCAACCACTGTTACAGAAATCCATGTTCCTTTTAGCGGTGCTTCTTGTTCTTCTTTTTTACCTTTATGAGTAACCTTTGTAGCTGCCATCGAAAACTCAACCCCCTTAATTTGTTCTTACCTTTATAATAATTGCGAGCCGTTCTCACTGAAGTGAACTGAATCACATTGTGGCATTTTGATGTTTTAAAAGTGACAGATTTATGAACGACAAAAAAGGCTGCCCCTACAAAGTCAGCAGGGACAGCCTTTTTTTAAGATTATTAACAATTATTTAGAATAGAGGCAATGTAACAATTATCATTGTAAGAAATAGTATCGTTACATAATTTACTGAATACAGAAAAATGACATGAGCCCATTTTAAGTCATCTTTCGTGAAAAATCCGCTGATACTCACAGCTAACCATCCAACATTTAGTATGGTCGCAAGGACAATAAATGTCATACCAAGCTGTGTTAAATAAAAAGGTAAAGGCAGCAAACAAGCAACATAAACGACAATTTGCCGTTTTGTCATTTTAAACCCGTGTACGACAGGAAGCATGGCAACACCAGCAGCTTTATATTCTTTACATTTCTTCATGGCAATCGCAAAGGTATGTGGCATTTGAAAAATAAATAAGATCAGAAACAATATAATTGGAACAATATGAATGCTTGACTCAATCGCTGCCCATCCAATTAACGGGGTAACGGCCCCCGAAATACTGCCAATTACCGTATTAAGTGTATACCTTCGCTTTGACCACATCGTATACAAAATGACATAGGTGAACCATCCCACAAAAGCGTATATGACTGCTTCTATAGTAGTAAAGAGTAAGAGAATTAAACCCAATATCGTTAAAACAATCCCCATCGTCAAAACCACTTTTAGAGGGATATTTCCTGTTACCGTCGGGCGATTTTTCGTTCTTTCCATAATCGTATCAATATCAACATCATACCAATTATTAAGGACGAGTGCTCCTGCCATTACCATTGTACTGCCAATAACTGTTAACAAAAATACTTCCCAGTAATCACTGAACGAACGATTAGAAAAATGCAGCGCTAACCAGAAACCAGTAAAAACAGGCAGTACATTTGCGACTAATACACCAGCTTTAAAAAGTGACTTTAGATCTGAGATTAAGCTAGAGGGATTACGTTCATCTATTAAAAGTTCTTTCCCAACCTTCTGAAAAGAAGATATTCCATCTTTACTCATTTTATTAAACCTCCAAACTTAATTCCTTCCCTATTATTAAATCATACATCATAAGCCTTATGCATGATATGAATCACTTTTTGGTTGAACTTACCATCCTCGTCCTGCACCACCGCCTCCAGAAGACCCACCGCCGCCGCCTCGTGGTCCTTCACCGCCGCCTCTTCCTCCCCCGCGGGAAATGATTGAAAGAAGAAGATAGGTAAGTGTTCCTCCAAAGAATTTAAAATCAAGAAATATCACAGCAACAACTAGTAGGATCAAAAGCCACGAAGGTATTCCGAATCCTGCATCTCCTGTAGTCCGTTGAGCTTGATTTTCTTGTGTCGCCATGCCTCCTTCTTGGCCATATTCGGCTAAAACTTCATTTGCTAAAACCTTATACGTTTCGATAATCGCTTTGTTGTGCTGCTCATTTTGAAGGTAGGGAATAGCATGTTCATCAAGAATACGCCCTGCTTTTCCATCAGGAATTCTCCCCTCGAGCCCATAGCCTACTTCAATTCTAATTAACCGATCTGTAACAGCAATAACAATCAATACTCCATTGTTTTCTTTTTCATTTCCAATCCCATATTGCCTAAAGGCTTCATTTGCATATTCCTCGATTGTGTTTTCACCAATGGTATCCACTGTTAACACGGAAATTTGTGCTGTTGTTTGATCTTCTATGGTTCTTCCTAATCTTCTTATTTCTTCTACTTCATCTTGAGTTAATACCTTCGCAAAATCTTGTACATAAATATCGCCAATCGGAGCAGGCATTTTGATATCCTCAGCTAATGCTCCACCTTGTAAAAGGAAAAAAAGTAGAAAAAAAAGGCCGAAGACCGCTTTCGGTTTCATTCGCCATTGCCTCCAAAGTTAACCTCTGGTGCTTCGGCAGCTTTAGGATCAGCGGTGAAGTATTCTTTTTCATCAAAACCGGTCATCCCTGCTATGAGTGCTCCTGGAAATCGCTTTATCTTCTTGTTATAAACGGCGACCTGATCATTGTAATCTTTCCTAGCAACTGAAATTCTATTTTCTGTTCCTGAAAGCTCATCCATCAATTGTGTAAACTGCTGGTCTGCTTTTAAATTCGGATAGTTTTCCACTACTACAAGCAATCTACTTAATGCACCTGTTAATTCTGCATTCGCTGTTGCTTCTTCTTCGACTGTGTTAGCTCCTGCCAACCTTGCACGTGCATCTGAAATAGAAGCAATTACTTCTTTTTCATGTGACGCATACCCTTTTACCGTATTCACAAGGTTCGGTATTAAATCCAGCCTTCGTTGAAGCTGATTCTCAATTTGAGCATATGACTGGTCAACATTCTCTTCAAGTTCAACAAAGTTGTTATAGCTCGGTATTAACATTGCAGCAAATAAAAGAATTACTACAACAATAATTCCTATAATCATATATCCTTTTTTCATGAAGAACACACTCCTTTCCTATAGTATGTAACAATTAGTATTCGAAATATGAAAAAAGCTGCGTGGATTGATTGAATCCGCGCAGCTTCTGAGTTACTACTCTTTATTTTCATTTAATTCATCTATTAGTTGTTTTGTTCTTTTGGCATTACCTTCTGCAAAGTTTTCGAGCCGTTCCTTTAATTCATCATCATCGTGAATCCGCTCTGCTGTTATCAGATATGTCCTCATTAAATCTTCTTCTACTTCAATCGAATGCTCTAGGATTTCTTCAAGGTTATTTTTTTCTTCCTCTTTCTTTCCTTTAGAAATATTTGCAGTCAAAGCGTAAAACCTCCTATGTGGTTAGGTAGCTAACACTCTTCCACCGTTGCAATATAAGATAAATTTCTATACTTTTGCGCGTAGTCGATTCCATAACCCACTATGAATTCATCGGGGATCACAAAGCCAACATAATCCACCGGCAGTTCCACTCTTCTTCTTTCAGGCTTGTCTAAAAGTGTGCAAATTTTTATTTGCTTCGGTTTATGCATATTCAAATGGTCCCTCAAAAAATGCAATGTTAATCCACTGTCTATGATATCTTCAACCACAACCACATTTTTATTCGTGATATCTTCATCAAGGTCCTTTAATAGTTTTACTTTTCCAGTTGTTTCTGTTTGGTCACTATAACTTGAAACCGAAATGAAATCTACGTTTATATTTCCCTTCATTTCACGAATTAAATCAGCAGCAAATACAAAAGATCCTTTTAGCACCACGATTAACATGATTGCCTCATTATTAAAATCCCTTTCGATTTCCTCTGCTAATTCTTTCACTCTTTTTTTTATTTCAATCTCTGAAATCATCGTATCTTTTACTCTGTATGCCACGATTACTACCTTCTTTCGTTAAAATACATCCTAGACATCGTTTATTATTCCAAAAAATAGATTCGAATACAATTTTTTAATAAAAATGTAACTCAAAAAATAGGAATGAAATTGTCTATTATCTGAATTATCGGATAGAATAGATTTGTACATATACCATTTAATAGGAGTGAAGAAAATGCCAGTTAATGCTTATCTAGTTTTTAATGGTAATACTCGTGAAGCAGTAGAATTTTATGCGAAAGTTTTTAAAACGGAAGCACCGCAAATTATGACTTTTGGTGACCAACCGCAACATCCTGATTACCCAATGCCAGAGGAATCAAAAAATTTAATCATGCACACTCGACTGAACATCGATGGAAGTACTGTTATGTTCTCCGACAATTTTCCTGGATCACCATTTGTCGAAGGCAACAACATAACAATGGCCTTGGTAAGTAAAAATTTAGATGATATCCAATCTTGGTATGATCAGCTAAAAGAAGGCGGTACGGTTACAATGGAACTCCAAGAAACCTTCTGGGCTAAACTCTATGGCCAAATCACGGATAAATTCGGTATTCATTGGCAGATAAGTCATGATAGCGGAGAATATGGCAGTTAATTTTTACAAATAAAAAGGATACAGTCTTTTCATGGACTGTATCCTTTCTACTTATTTCAAGCTTCTACTTAGGAAAGCTTTTGTCCGTTCATTCTGAGGATTTGTAAACAATTCTGAGGGGTGTCCAGTTTCAATAATTTCACCGTTATCCATGAAAATGACCCGGTTCGCCACTTCCCTGGCAAAGCCCATTTCATGTGTAACAACGATCATCGTCATCTGCTCCTGTGCTAGTGCCTTTATGACTTCAAGAACCTCACCCGTCAACTCAGGATCCAATGCCGAAGTAGGTTCATCAAACAAAAGGATTTCAGGATCCATCATTAATGCTCTCGCAATTGCAACCCTTTGTTTTTGACCGCCTGATAGACTGGCTGGATAGGCGTCTGCTCTTTCTGTCAAGCCAATTTTTCTTAACAACTCCGTGCTTCTTTGTTGAATGGACGCAACTGGTTCGTTCTTTACCAATTTAGGAGGCAGTTCTAGATTCTCCTTAACCGTCAGGTGCGGGAAAAGATTAAAATGCTGGAAGACCATCCCCATTTTAGAAGTAATCTTTTTAATTTCCTGCGGTTTTGCGTAGACTCCATCCTTAACAAAGGCTTCACCAGCAATCGTAACGCTTCCTGCATTTATTTCTTCCAAGTGAACTAAACTGCGAAGCATTGTACTTTTTCCCGATCCAGATGGGCCAATTACCGCTATCACATCATTTTTATTAACATCAAATGTTATCTGTTTTAATACATCCAGCTTGCCAAACGATTTCTTCAGGTTGGATATTTCAATGATTGCCACAATTACCAATCCTTCTTATTCAAATTTGTATCTTTTTTCAATTCCTTTAAAAATAAATGTTAAAACGAGTGTCATAACAAGATAGATTAAACCAGCCACGAAAAATGGAACAATCGTAAAGTCACGGTTCACAGCTGTTTGAGCGTAGTGCAGCAGTTCAGGTACTGCAACGGCATAGAGCAGTGCCGTATCTTTAACAAGTGTCACGGATTCGTTCGCAATAGCGGGAAGTGTGACCCGAAACATTTGCGGTAAAATGATCCTTGTTGTTGTCTGCCACTTACTCAAACCTAGAACCTGAGATGCTTCATACTGTCCTTTATCAATGGCCAGAAGACCACCGCGGAATATTTCTGCAAAGTATGCAGCGTAATTTAATACGAATCCCAAACAGGCAGCAACAAATCTATCTAGAACTAAATATTCTCCGACCACTGGAAGCATCGGCAAACCGAAACAAATTAATAACAATTGTAGTAATAGCGGGGTTCCTCTCATGATATAAATATATCCCTGAGCGAGTAATGATAAAGGCTTTAAACTGCTTTTAACAGCAAGAGTCAGCATAAAACCAAGTGGAACCGAGACGATAATCGCAATAAAAAATAATAGAACGGTCATCTGTGCACCTTCAAGCATTGGTACAAGAATCGACGTGAAATAGTCTAACGTCATTGAAAACTCCTCCAAAAACAAAACAGGGTTCCCAATGGAAATCCTGTTCTAGCTTATTTTCATATTACTTTAGTACTTTATCTTCTCCAAACCACTCCTCAGAAATGCTAGCAGCCGTACCGTCCTCATTCATCTCATCAAGTGCCTTTTGAAGTTTATTCAGTAATTCTTCATTTCCTTTTTTAACACCAATTCCGTATTCTTCTGGTGCAAGTGACTCATCAAGAACCTTAAAGGTTTCCTTCTCTTTCGCCATGTAGTAATTGATGACGATTTCGTCAATGACCACTGCGTCTAACCGGCCATTCTTTAAATCTGTTAATGCCTGTACATTGTCAGCAAACTCGGTTACGGTTTTAACCTTATCTTTAATTGCTGAAGCGTTTAGGGCATCAGAAGCAGAAGAAAGTGACTGCAGGCCAACTACTTTCCCTTCTAAATCAGCTAGCTTGGTAAGTTCTGAATCAGAAAGCGTAACAATTACCTGTGCATTTTTTAAATATGGCTTTGTGAATAGGACTTTCTCTTTACGTTCGTCCGTAATCGTGTATCCATTCCAAATTAAATCAATTCGTCCGCTGCTTAGCTCTGCTTCTTTAGTCTTCCAGTCGATTGGCTGGAATTTAACTTCTGTTCCCATTTTTTCTGCGGCTGCTTTGGCATAGTCAATATCAAAGCCTACAATATTATTATCCTCATCACGGAATCCCATTGGTGCAAATTTATCATCGATACCAATGATAAGTGTATCTTCCTCTTTACTCGCTGACTTTGAGCACCCAGTAAAAATTAAAAGTACTGCAGTTAATATTAAAATCATAGTTGCTAATTTTTTCATTTGTATGTACCCCTTTTATAGATATTAATTTCACTTTAGTACGTTACCATATTATCATACTACCACATTATAACACTATAATATTATTTAACACAATAGCTAGAAAATGAATAATAAAAAGTAGCCTATCCCTTTAGGAATAGACTCCACTCGTTGCTATTTTCCAAATCAAATGATCTTGCCCTTGCCCCCAATAATCCTTTAGTAAATAATCAGGTTCACCAAATTTCTTTTTCCAGATGGTTTGGGCATTTCTGTAGCCGCTGTCGAGACAGAAATCCGCAATTCCCCGGGCCTTTAAGGTATGAAGTATTTCTGCTAGCAGTCTATTTCCAATTCCTAGTCTTTGATAGTCAGGAAGTACAAATACCGTTCCTACTTCAACAAGATTACTTAGTTCTCCATTGGTACAGTCTTGAATCAGTTTACTAGCAGGACCATATTCTATTGTTCCAATAATGGTGTTTCCTGCCTTAGCAATTAAAAAATACCTTTTCTCACCCTTGCTATCTAAATCCAATTGCAAATAATTTTTCTTACTATCAATTTCAGCTTCGATATCATCAATTAACCCCGCGAGTCCTTCTCTAGCAAAGGTATCGGTAATAACGATCTTAAAAAATTGATTCAGTTCCTCTATGTCCTCAATTCTAGGTCTTCGAATCTCGACTTCTCGCACCCAAAAGCCTCCTAAACATTACGTTGATATATTTTTCTGAACTCTAATTTTATTTACCACAAAAAGTCCACTATAGAGTAGAAATGTCCCTACCATTAATATCATTCCAAGATAAACGGACATCATCGTCGGTACCAAAAATGCCCCTAAGACGATGGCACCACGGGCGATTAAATCTGCCCCGTTAAACCCTAAATTGGAAAAAGCAGAATAGGAACCGCGTTTATCCTCCGGCATCATATTTGCCTTTTCAGCATTTGCAATCGGCGAATAAATAAGTTCGCCAATCGTTGCAATCGCGTTAAATACTATCAGAACATACCACATATTCGCAGACGTAACGATGGTATAGCCTGCACTATAGAGCAGCAGTCCTAAGAGCAGCATTTTCCGCGGTGAAAATTTATCAGTCATTTTGGTAACAAAGAATGTTAGCGCCACAACCATCAGCATATTTTCAATGTTAAGAAAGCTTAGCATTCTGACCCCTGCCACTTCAAAATTCCCGATAAATACTGATTTAAATTCCTCCGCTAATCGCACCCCGATATAACTATTTAGTGAAAATTCGGCTGCAAAGATAAACATTGACCCTGCAACCACCATGACAAATGGTTTATCCTGAAACGCAACTTTGTAGTTCTGGAATAGATCGACAAAAATATTTTCATGTTTTTTCTCTAACAGTTTCACACGTGTATCATGCAGCCAGATGCCATAGGCAATCGGCAAGCTAGTAGACACAACCGTTAATGTGATAAAAAGCTCTAATTGATGATTTACATATAAAAGTCCGCCTAACGCAGCCCCGATAGCCATCGCTAAATTAACCAGCCAATAATCAAGGGCATATACACTCTTCCGATTTTCAGGCGTTGTTGAGTCAATGATAATTGCGTGCACAGCAGGACGGCCGAGGCTGCTGGTAATCGTGAAAATCACATAGCTAATCGCAAATAATAAAATCCATTTTTGAGCAGGCAATAAGCTTACCGTCATAAGAGCAAACATAAGCGCACTAGACGCAGATGTTGTGATAATAATTTTTTTACGAGGGAAGCGGTCTGAAATATAGCCGCCGATAAAATTAATAAAAAAACTTATAATGACCGTAATCGCTAAGAAAATACCTGCCCACACCGCACCCTTATGCTGTGCAAAGAAGAGTGCCATAAATGGCATTACGGAGCTGGCAATCGCACGGTTAAAAAATGAGGTTATCAGTCGAACTTTAATATTTTGGGGATAGTCTTTCCAAGTCAAAAAATCACACCTTTCAGAACTTTTAGGAAAAAGAGATAGCTATTTAAAAATAACTAATTTTCAAAATTATGTCTACTTTTAACTGAGAAAATGTACCATTTTTTATTAAGATTTTGGACGCAGTACAAAAAGAATGCCTGACATCTTAATGTCAGGCACTGTTCTTATTAATCTTGATATCCTGATAATTGTTGCTGCACGGACTGAAGGGAATTTATTGCTTGTTGAATCTTGTTTTTGTTATCTGGCTTTTCAGCGGTACTTAGTGCTTGTTGCAGTGTATCAACCGTACTTTGTACCGATGACATACTTTGGTCAACGTATTGTTTAGCGTTTGGCATATGTGCACCTCCTTAATAATTCAAAAATAGTATCTGCACATATACCAAAATTATAAGGATTACTTTTCCATCATTAATTTTAGAATTATTTCGTCCGTATGTCTTGTTCCTTCATTTCCAAGCCTACAAAAACTTTCAATACTTTTTTCCACATCATCGTGAATAAATCCGTCGGTGGATTTAATTTCTTGATTGTTGAGTGCCAATAATGCTGATTGAACTGCAACATTCGAACATGTGGATACTTTCATTGCACATCCAGCCTTCGCACCATCACAAATCATTCCAGAAACATTTCCGATGGTGTTTTGAATCGCTGCTTTAATTTGCTGTAAATGACCTCCAAGTAAATATACAATTGCTCCACTTGCACCCATTCCAGCAGCAGTTACACCGCATAGTGCTGAAAGCCTTCCAAATTTCGATTTGATGTGAATGGTAATAAGATGGCTAAGTGCAACTGCTCGAATCATTTCTTCCTCTGAAACCTGCAGTTTCTCTGCGACTGCCACAACTGGAAGGGTTACAGCTATTCCTTGATTCCCACTACCAGTGTTCGCCATTACCGGGAGTGTTGAACCTGCCATTCTAGCATCTGACCCAGCTGCAGCTAGTGACATTGCCGCAGTGGCGATATCATCTGATAGTATTCCCTTTTTTACATTTTCCTTAATGGTCTTCCCTACTTTTAATCCATAATCTCCAGATAGTCCTTCATTTCCAATGATTCTATTTAATACGATACTCTTTTTTACGAGAGATAAATTGTTAATATCGACCTTTTGAACAAAATCAACGATCTCATCAATCGTAAGTGTAACTAATTCCTCTTCATCCGATTGGAAGCCTATATTCTCGCATCCCCCTGTAAACACAACCTTACCATCAACCTCGATTAAAGTGATATTACTATGATTATCAGAAATAACCACTTTAGATGTACCCTGATCGGTTTTTATGGTGACTTCAATATAGAGTCTTTTCGGTGTATTTGCTTGAGCAGATGATACTTTACCATCCTCGATTAGTTTTAACGCAGACTGCTCATCTTCAAAAGTAAGTCCATCCAATACTTCCAGTTGTTTCGTTGGATCTCCCGCAACTGCTCCAAGTGCTACAGAGAAGTCAAGACCACTGGATGTCATTCCTGGAATCCCAACAGATTTAGCATTTTTTATTATATTTCCACTTGCTTTTAACACTATCTCTTCTATTTTCCCTTTGGCATAGCTTTTAGCCGTTGCTGCGGCCAATGCAATCGCAACAGGCTCCGTACAGCCAAGCGCAATAACTAATTCTTTTTCGAGAATGGCTTCTATTTTATTCTTCTCCATTATGTTCCACACCTACTTTTTTAAAATACCTTATCTAAGATATTACCATAGAAGAGCAGCTATAAATTTGGGGTATTTTTACCAAATAGTCAATATCGAATAAAAAAGAGTCTTTCTAGGGAACGAAAGACTCTTTTAAATGACTTTATCACATTGAATGACTGATTGTTTCTTCGCCAATTTCTGCTTCTCTTCCAAACAATCTTGCATAGACACCATTATTATTTTCAAGTAACTCCGCATGTCCACCTTGTTCAACAATGGTTCCATTTTCTAGAACAATAATCTTATCAGCTGAGAGTACTGTAGAAAGCCGGTGTGAAATAATGAGAATCGTTTGTTTCTTCCCTGTTTTCAGTACAGACTCGTTGATTTTCGTTTCCGTAATCGGATCGAGTGCCGAACTTGCTTCATCCAGAATGAGAATTGGCGCATCTTTTATTATTGCTCTAGCCAGCGATAATCGCTGCTTTTGTCCGCCTGATAATAGACTGCCGCGTTCTCCTACCTTTGTATTTAAACCATCAGGCAGGCTCTCCACTAGTTCATCCAGACCACTATCATGCAATGCTTTTAGTAATTCCTCATCACTAGCATCTGGCTTTCCGATTCTTAGATTATCTGCTAATGAACCGCTGCGCAATTGAACATCTTGGGTTACAATCGCTATTTGTGACCGCAGCCACGATGTATCCCATTCGGTAATGTTTCTTCCATCTACTTCTATCACACCATTTTTTGTTTCATATAATCTAAATAGCAAATCAACGATGGTAGACTTGCCTGATCCACTTGGTCCAACCAAGGCCACTTTTTCACCCGCATGAATATCAAAAGTAACACTAGATAATACATTTTCTTCTTTTTCTGGGTAGGCAAATGTTACCTCTTTAAGTCTAATACTGCCGTTAGCCCGATCACCTCGGACACCTTCCATTATTTCAGCTTCCGCTGGCAGGTTCGATAGGAGAATGTCTGAACGATCTAGTGCCGGACCTGTTCTTCTCACAGAAAGCCAGTTGCGCAGCAATCGCTGCATTTCATTGGCCGCTATCGTAACTAATCCCCCAGCAGTCAGCATCTGTCCACTTGTCAAACCATCGTTCCAAATCAATAATGTACTAATTAAGTAGACAATCCCTAAAGCAAATCCATTATAGCTGGCAATGACCACTACGGATTGCATTCTTGCTTTTAGTTCCTTAATGGAATGCTTTACGAAAGAGTTTCTGATAGCTATAACACTTTCAACCTCATTTTCGGAAACGCCCATAACCCGTGATAAATGAATTCCTGTAACAGATTCTCTCAGTCTTTCAAGATACCGGGAAGCCTCCTGCCTTGCATCAGCGGAGGCAGATCTAGTCCTGATTCCCACATAATTGGAGGTCCAATAAAAGATAATACCTAGAACCACACTGGTAATCATTAAATAAGGATGAATCCAAAGCAGCACAAAACTATAAATAATAACTCCCTGGACACTCGCCATGAAAGTCGAACCTTCCCATGCAAGAAAGTTATGGAGAGTATCTGGATCATCTGAAACCCTTGCCAGTAGTTCACCTGAAGAATTGTTATGATAAAAGGAATAGGGCAATACCTGCAAATGACTAAACAAACGAAGTTTTTGCCAATTGGTTACCGTCTTGGCTGTTTGATGGCAAAAATACTCATCAATTACCATCATGACCAAATCAAAAATAGCAGAAAAAATTAATAACCACATTAATCCCCAAAGCCAGGAGTGATTTTCATTCGGAATAATACTATCAATTAACCAACTAAGCGCTAAAGTTGGTATTAATGCTGAAAAAACCTGACTGATCGCAATAACAATGGAGTCCGCTATGACCCACTTTTTATAAGGCTTTAAAAAAGCCAGTACTCTTCGACCATCACGACTCTTTTTTGTTTCGGAGACAATGTTTACGTTCATCCAATCATCTCCTTTTCTAACTCGCTATATTGTGCTTTGTATAATTCATAATATTGGCCTTTTAACGCAAGAAGTTCTTCATGTGTACCCTCTTCCGCAACCATCCCCTGGTCTAAGAGGAGAATCTTATCAGCGTTCCTAACTGTAATCAGTCGATGGGCAATGGTAATCGTCGTTCTTCCTGGGATTAATTGTTCAAGTGCCTCTTGAACTTTTTCTTCTGTTTCCCCATCCAAGGAGGACGTTGCTTCATCAAATATTAGGATAGGTGGTTGGCGTAAGATAGCCCTTGCTAATGCCACACGTTGTCTTTGTCCGCCGGATAGTTTTAAACCGCGCTCGCCTACAACCGTTTCATACTTTTCTTCTAACGATTGTATTAACTCTTTTAAACCTGCAGCCTCTACGGCACGATCCAACTCTTCAATTGTTGCATCAGGTTTTCCATATAGAAGATTGTTCCTTAGTGTACTGTTTAATAGGAAGGTTTCTTGAGAAACAACCCCTACTTGCTGCCTAAAACTGTTTCGATTATAAGCAAAAAGATTTTTCCCATCTATTTCGACAGTTCCCTTATCTGGTTCATACAGTCCGAGTAATAGTTGAATTAGTGTACTTTTTCCGCCGCCACTTGTTCCAACAATCCCTATGTGGTTTCCTGCCCCAAGAGAAAGGGAAACTCCTTTTAAAATTTGTTTATCGCTTGATGGATAGGTAAACCAGATATTTTCCATGTTTATCTTCCCATCTACTTTCTCAAAAGATGGTAAACTTCCCTCATGCTCTTCCGGTAAATCGAAATATTCATAGATTCTCTGCAAAGCCGGAATTGCCTGTTGAATAGTTAACGCATTTTCCGCTAATGAGCGTACAGGTAGAAACATGATTGGAATAAAACTAAGACATGCTACTAGGGTTCCAATCGTTATATTCCCTTCCCAAATCGAGAATCCGCCAATTAACATCACAACACCAGGAGTTGCAATATTAAACAAATTTCCTAAGCGCCAGTTTACCTTTCCGATTAATGCTGCACGAATGGAGAAGTTTTTCCAATCTAATAATTTCTTTTGTTGAGTTTCAATCTCTTTCTTTTGTGTTTGAAAGGTTCTAACTAAACGAATACTCTCAATACTCTCCTGCAGGTGTTGATACATATCTGCACTCATATCTCTCTGTGTAGCACTCATCTTTCTCATTACTTTTCCTAATTTAAATGACGGGAAAATATAAATAGCAAATACGACAAACATCACGATGGCTGCTGGCCAATACAAAACAAATACCGCTGAAAATGCGGCAATCGCGCCAATAACTTGCTGTAAAATACGTGGCACCACTGTATTATTCAGGTTTTGAATGGACTCCACATCATGAGTAAGACGGTATAACATATCACCTCTTGGTGTGGTTGAAAAAAACGACATCGGTGTCCGATGCAGCTTTTTAAATGCTCGAATTTGCATGTCGGTTATAACATCTAGACCGATTTTAACCTGCACATATTCCTGCAAGGTTTCAAACAGCGATTTTCCTAAGAAAGCGACTAGAACACCAGCGACAATCCATAGTAAAAAGGTTGTCTGTCTAGCCCCAATTACCTCGTCTACTAATCTTCCTGCCAATATAGGAGGCAAGATTGTAAATGCTCCGCCTACTAAAGAGAAAGAAAGTGCAAGCAGCAATTTCTTCCAATATGGTTTAAAATGAGCCAATGTAGTTTTTAATAAATTCATAGTTAATCCCCCCGCGAAATTTTATTTTATTACAAATTATAGAAATATTCATTACTATTTGAAAAAAACTTTTCATTTATTTACAATTCCCTTGCTGAAACGCAAAAAAGGTAACAGCCCCTGGGTTGTTACCTCCTTTTGAATAAACTTTTTAATGGTCTCGGTGCACAATATAATTCAATATATGCTTTAGAAAAGAGGTATTTCGCGGAACTTCTTGTAGAGTTTCCATCGCGCAGCAATAGTGGTCCCACATCGCTTTCCTGGCGCCCTCAGATCCTAAGATTGAAACAAAAGTCGAATTATTGTTCTCCTCATCTTTTCCTGTCAGTTTTCCAAGAAGATCCAAATCTCCCTCTACATCAAGTAAGTCATCCTTTATTTGAAACGCAATGCCGACATGATAGGCGAACTTTTTCAAAGCATCCATCTCAGATTGTTTAGCCTCCGCTAGAATAGCAGGCATTAGTAAGGAAGCCTCGAAACCCAGTCCAGTTTTATAGAAACACATCGTATTTAAGTCTTCTAACGTTAAACGTTTTCCTTTAGAACCTAAATCTATCGCCTGTCCTTTACACATGTCTTCTGTCAATCTTGACGAATAGTGTATCAAGCGGAGCACCGTTTTCGAATTAAACTGTTCCAGAGATGCTTGTTCCTCAATTGCCTTCTGGGTTAGATAAAGACCTGTTAATTCGGCAATTGCTTGATCGTACACCATATGCAAAGTTGGACGTCCCCTGCGAATCGGTGCATTATCCTGTGATGGCAGATCATCAAAAATCAATGAAGCAGTATGCATATACTCCAAGGATCTTATTAGTGGTCTCATTGCGGACTGACTTAATCCATATTCTTTTATTCCCATAATCCAAGTAATGATTGGTCTCAATCGCTTTCCATCACCCTCAAGGCTATAGTTTGCAGCCTCAACGATTGGGCTATTCAGAGTACCATCCTTAGGGATTGGCAAAAGATGATTGATTTGGTTGCGTACATGATCGATTAAATCTAAGAATTCTTCCTGCTCATTTCGTTCATTTTTCAAATTTGTTATCATATGGTCACGCAGGAGTTTATCGAAGAAATCCACATCGTCTGCCTTAGCTACCATCTTTTGAATAAGGGTATTGAAATCTGGAATACCAGAAGTAAAAAGTTCCATTACTTCATTGTACTTTTTTGTTCCCAATCGCTCTTTATATCTCTTTAATCCATTAATCGCTCGATCTAAAATGACCTCACATGCCTTTTTATCTGAGTGATAGACATTATGAATTAAATTGGAAATAACACTCCAATATAATTCAAATGGGTTAATTAGGTCAGTACGTTTATCATGATATTTCAGATAATAGGTATAGGGTGTAACGGCACCACTTTCTAAGTCCTCAAACATATCTGCAAAGTCATCTGCCAATTGGTTGTATATCCCATAAAAGAATGTTCGATTGTCAAAGCCCTCATCTTCAGCAGCATTAATAACAGAACGGACAATCAATCTTGATGATGAAGATTTTAGAATAACAGGAATATAAATCTCCTCATTCGTATAATCTCCCTTTGATAAATCCTTTTCACGGTCCACTTCCTGAGAATGAAAAAACACATAGGATTGATCGAAGAAAGATTGTATTGTCTCTGGCTGCTGCTCTGCTTTAATATACTCAAAACCCTCACTAAGTTCTGAATGAATGAAGGTAATCAAAGCTTTGTTCTGTTCAGTCCAATCTCCACCCAATTTCGGTACATTCCCAGTGGTAAGCGTGGTACGGATTAAGTTGGAGTATTGCTTTTTCTCTTTTTCGGATAAGACCTTGGAATCGAGAAGATCATCTATGAAAGGATAGGTCAACCCGTAGGCATAGCCAAGTCTAATGGCTCTATCAAGTCTATGAGTTCGTTCATCAGGGGAGGTTTTATCTCCCATCTCTTCAATTTCATGCATGATGACTCCAGCAATAATTTTAATAAGCTTACGCTGGGCATGATTAGGATCCATCCCCTGTGGAAGGTTATTGGATACAGTCTTCAGCTTATTTATCATCCAGATAACAGCAGATTCAATAGATTCCTGCTGGGCCCACCTGTACAACCATGCCATAGAGAGTATCTCATGCTTATTTTCGCGTTTTTCCTTTGGTTGAGTAAGATTGTTTTTTAAACTGTTAACAACACTATTAACTCTAGCCTGTGTTTCTTTGGAATCCAGCGCTTTCCCCAAATCACGCATAAAAATATAAGATATGCTTCGATCAAGGTAATTGTCTAGTTTGCCAGTGTAATCCAGATATTTAATATAATTGTGATAATCACGGGGATTCGATTTACTTTTACCACGAGAAAAAAGAGAGAATAATGAATGATGATGAATATGGTTGTGTTTCCAGGATTGTATATCTCTTGTTAGAGTAGGAACATATTTTTTTTGCTTAACTTGCTTGTACAGTGACTGAAAATACCCATTAGCCTTTTGCTCAGCCATTGCGTAGCATGTATCTTCATTTATTAACAACGTCTTAATCATTTGAACATTACCTCAACTTCACGCACTTTAGTTTGTATATTAATAATACACGTAAGCATTCGCTTTATAACTATTAAACTGAAAATTAATAAAAAAATCCCTCAGACCTTTCATCTGAGGGAAAATTAAATAGTGTTACTCGTATCTTAATGCCTCAATAGGACTAAGTTTAGAGGCTTTATTTGCGGGAAGCAATCCAAAAATAATACCAATTAGGGCTGAAAAACTCACTCCAATGAGAACAATTAACGGACTAACGGCAGCTGTAATGGGCGAAAACTCCGATACGAGGATACTGCCTACTGCTGCTAGGCCAATTCCAATCAATCCTCCTAATGAAGTTAACGTGATAGACTCAATTAAAAATTGTAAAAGGATTTTTCCTCTGGTCGCACCAATTGCTTTCCGAAGTCCAATTTCTCTTGTCCTTTCTGTTACCGAAACGAGCATAATATTCATGACACCAATCCCGCCGACTAAAAGAGAAATGCCTGCAATACTTCCAATTAGCAGTGTTAATAACGAAATCATTGTGTTTAATTCTCTTTCATAATCTTCAAAGTCATTTGTCGAATACTTGCCATTTTCAAGAGCTTTTTCGGCTGTTAATGTATCGGCTGCAAGCCGGCCTGTTTCAGAAATGTTTTCAGGATCACTTGCAATCACCTGTAATTGTTCGATTTCTCGATTGCCAAACATCATCGAAATGACAGAACGCGGCATAAGCATTTCACCCGTTTCCTTATTTCGGAATTGTTCAGGCAGCGGCGATTCATACACCCCGACAACCTTGTAAGGATTATCATTTAAGTCAATAATCTCGCCGATAGGGTTTTCGGACTCCTTAAAGAATTTTTCCCTTGCTATCGTATCAATCAAGACCACTCGATTCAAACCATCATTATCCGCGGCGTACAAAGCTCGTCCTTCCACTACCTGAATATTCCTGGCCGAGAAAAATTCTGCACCGACACCGGTAATTTGCATATCACCTTGCTCATCATCATGGGTCATCATTCCATAGCCTTGATTCGTTGCAACCACAGCCTTAACCCCAGGAACTTCCGCGAGAATTTGGACATCTTCAGAGGTTAATTCAGGTTCCTGCCAAAACATTTCCGTTTCACCTTCAGGCGGGATATACTCATAATAAATATCTATCGCATTCTTATCTGTACTAAACAATTCATCTGTCATCTGCTTCTTCGTACCTTGACCAATTGCGACGATAATAATAACAGCGGCTACCCCAATGATAATTCCTAGCATCGTTAGAATTGACCTTATTTTATGATTCCAGATTGACGACAGGGCGATTTTAAAACTATCCCATAAATTCATGCGGTTACCCTCCGGTCATCCGTAATCATGCCATCTTTTATCGTGATGATCCGCTTTGCGTAGGCTGCTATTTCTTCTTCGTGAGTAACAATAATAACCGTTTTTCCTTCTTCATTGAGCTGTGTAAATAGTTTCATTATTTGTTCACTCGTGGTCGAATCAAGCGCACCAGTCGGTTCATCCGCTAGGAGAATAGTAGGATTATTGACAAGTGCTCTAGCGATCGCAACTCGCTGCTTCTGTCCTCCAGACAATTGATTCGGCAAATGCTTCATCCGGTCTCCTAACCCAACTTTAACTAGCAGGTCCTTTGCTCGCGCTGTTCTTTCCCGCTTGGAAATCCCAGCATACACAAGTGGTGAGGCCACATTTTTAATGGCGTTGTCTCTTGGAAACATGAAGAATTGTTGAAAAACAAATCCCACGTGTTCATTTCTTAGCTTAGCTAGAATACTCTCTTTGGCCGAAGCAATTTGTTCTCCATTTAATTCATATGTACCTGATGAAGGGTAATCTAAAAAGCCGATTATATTCATTAATGTAGATTTCCCAGAACCAGAAGGCCCCATGATCGCGACAAACTCTCCATCTTCTATCGTTAAATCAATACCATGCAGCACGGGAACCTCTAATGAACCCTTCCCATATACTTTTGTAATATCATTCAACTTCATCATAGGAGGTCACTTCCATTCCATCATGCATTTCTTCTGTTGGTGTAAGAACCACAAGTTCTCCCGGCGATACTCCTGATGTCACTTCAATGAAGGCATCGTTCATAACCCCCATTTGAACTTCGCGTCTTTCTACTTTCCCTTCTTTTAAAATATAAACAATTTTGATACCACCTTCATCGAATAGAGCAGGATGTGGGATAGCAATCTTTTTGGTGGAATCACCAGCTTTTATTTCTAAAGAAACATGAAAGCCTTGACGTAACTCAGAAGTATCATCGGTAATCGTCACTTTAAAAGGATACATCGTCACATTACCAGCTCCCCCGCCTCCTTCAAATCCTTCTCCTCCGCCGCCCTCGGCACTTGGGAATTGGGAAACAGATTCAACCAAACCGTTCCATTCACGATCCTTAAAAACTTTTGGCCGGATGATAACCGGTTGCCCTTCCTTAATCTTGACTGTATCGAATTCACTCATCGATCCAATAACTTTATAGGGTTGACTTGAAATAATGTGGATGACAGGTTCTACTGCTCCTGCTTCTGTATTTGCTACATTTTGATTAACCTTAACAATAATCCCATCCATTTTGCTTACAACTGTCATTTCATTTTTCTGTGCATTTAATTCCTTTATTCTGTCTTCAGCCGAGGTGATTTCCGACTTTGTACTTTCGTATTGCATCTCTTGCTGGATTTTCTCATTCGAAAGCTGGTTTACGTCTTCTTGAGTTATTAGGCCTTCAGTTGCCGCTTCGGATCCGGCACTCTGAGATCCTAACTTCTTTTTAGCTTCAGATAATCGTTTCGTGATATCTGCAATTTGGTTTTGTTCGGTTTTACCTCGACTTTGAAGCATTTCTTTTTCACGAACTGCCCTCTTAAGTTCACTATCTATCTTTGAAGAATCATAGACTAATAATGGATCACCAGTTTTGACAGCCTGGTTTTCTGCCACTTTAAATTCACTAATTTCCCCTTTTTCTGGTTCCAAAAAAATCTTTTGCTCACTTTCCGGGACAATTTTACCCGTAACAAGAATAGATTCTACCATTTCTTGTTCACTTACTTTTTGTACGCTAATACTCATTACACCGTTTTCATTGCTTACTATTTCAGTACCTGTTTTTACATATAAAAATATACCCGTGCTCGCAATGATAAGTATTCCCAAAATTGCTGCTACCCAAATCCATATCTTTTTCTTCACCTATATACCCCCGTCGATTCTATTATTTATCTAGTATCTACTATAAAGGTACTGGAAAAATTTTCAATAGATTTTAATGGTAAACTTTACTATTTACAATCGATAGATTCAATACAAAGACAAAAAACCTTTCACTTAGAAAGGCTTTTGCTTTGTATTTTAACATTTTTAAGTTCCACAGAAGGTTCTGTATGGACGTGATGATGGCTCTGCGAGAGTTGTGTAATCAATCTGTTCCGGAGAGTATCCATATGGATTGGATAAAACCTCAATAAGCCTCTCCATCACACTATAATCTCCATTATTCGCTGATTCCAGTGCCTCCTCTACCCGGTGGTTCCGAGGGATTACCGCTGGATTACTATTCCTCATTAATTGAATAGATGATTCCTTCGATTCCTCCTGCCTGCTCAGTCTTGCCGTCCAACGTTCAAGCCAATGACCAAATTCTGCCGTTTCGTGCAGGGTTGTATCTTCTGGCTTTTCAATCGTTAATGCACGGAATGTATTCGTGTAGTCAGCACGGTGCTTCTGCATCATATCCAGCAGGTCTTTAATAAGAGTTTTATCTTGTTCCTCTTCATTAAATATTCCTAATTTTGCTCTCATTCCTTCATGCCAATTTGATTCAAAAAGCTGAGCAAAGTCGGAGAGCTTATCCTGCGCGAGCGTAACTGCTTCCTCCTGATTGTCATGCAACAGCGGCAGCAGTGCTTCAGCTAACCGTGCTAAATTCCAGACAGCAATATTTGGTTGATTCCCATAAGCATAGCGGCCTTCTCGGTCAATAGAACTGAACACAGTAGCCGGATCATAGGTATCCATAAAGGCACAAGGTCCATAATCGATGGTTTCTCCACTAATCGTCATGTTATCGGTATTCATTACACCATGAATAAAACCAACCAGCTGCCATTTCGTAATCAACATTGCTTGACGTTTAATTACTTCCTCTAGGAATGTAAGATATCTATTCGCGGCACCTTCTATTTCTGGATAATGGCGATTTATTGCATAATCTGCCAGCTCGCGAAGCTCCTCTTTGCTTCCCCATCTCGCGGCATATTGAAAAGTCCCAACACGCAGATGGCTTGCAGCTATTCGGGTTAAAATCGCACCAGGTAAATACGATTCTCGAGCTATTTCCTCACCAGTTGTTACGACTGCTAAACTTCGGGTAGTGGGAATTCCTAAACCATGCATCGCTTCCGAGATAATATATTCTCGCAGCATTGGTCCAAGTGCCGCTCGGCCATCGCCCCCACGTGAGTAGGGAGTTCTTCCTGAACCCTTTAGCTGGATATCAAATCGCTCACCCGTAGGTGTTATCTGTTCCCCAAGAAGCACCGCTCGACCGTCGCCTAACATCGTAAAATGTCCAAATTGATGCCCCGCATATGCTTGAGCTAGCGGTGAAGCACCTTCAGGAGTTTTGTTTCCCGCAAATATGGCTGCACCATCTTCGCTTTGCAAGGATTGTTGGTCCAATCCTAGAGACTTAGCCAATGGCTTGTTAAAAATAGCTATCTCTGGTGAACTTACAGGGGTTGGGTTTTGGCTGGTAAAGAAAGTTTGAGACAAGCGTGCATAACTATTTTCAAAATTCCATCCTGTTTCTGCTATTTCCTTTGTCATCGTATCCCCCTTTTCCTTTCTTGTTTTGCTTGCTTTCATATTGGCTTTGTTAATTGCTTTTGTAAATTTATATAGAACAGACCATCTTTTACGGTATTACGAACGGCTTGGTGACCACTTTTTCGTTTTTCCTTCAATTTTGGTCATCATGAGCAATCCATGGTTACCACTTTTTTGATTTTCCCTCGGTTTCGGTCATCATAAGCACTCCATGGTTACCACCTTTTTGATTTTCCCTCGGTTTCAGTCATCATGAACGCTCCATGGTGACCACTTTTTCGTTTTTCCTTCAATTTTGGTCATCATGAACTTCTTGGTGACCACTTCTCGATTCCTATTAGGTTTCGGTCTCTAACTGTGAGCAATCGTCACCCCTCTTTCTTTAATAATGTTAATTTCATTATCATTTATATGGGTAGCTTGTGCAAACATAGTATTATTATCTAATAGCATAAGCAGATAAGCGAAAAAAACACATGATATTTCACATGTGAACTTATCGTGTGCTTTGTGAATAGGTTCTCAAAAAGACAAAGAAAAGCACCCTTCCTACTGTGAAGAGTGCTTTTAATTATGCTGCTTCTCTTTTTGGTTCCAAAACCAACTCAGGTTTCCCTGATGGCATATTTGCAATAAAAACTCCAAGTAAAACTAATATTCCACCAAGAATTTGGCTAACTAGGATTGGATCACCTAATATAAAGTGGGAAGCCAGAATGGCTATAAAAGGTTGAACGTTCATGAACATGGATGCAGCTCCAGCACCCACTTCGGAGACACCTTTATTCCACCAAAAACCAGCAATTCCTTGTGCAAGAATACCGGCAGATATCAATAAAAACCACATGAACATCGAATGACTCATTACAGTTCCACTTACAATTCCTTCAACGCCTGCTGCCGGAATCATTAATACACTTCCAAGAACTGTCGAATAAATGGTAATGATATAAGTATTCATGGATTTTGACAACGCTCGAATAAATAAGAGACTAATAGACAAACAAAGCATCGCTACTACTATATTTAAATCACCCCATGATATCCCAAATGATCCACTTGCCACTCCAATGATAGAAAACACACCCACTAAACTGATACCGGCACCCGATACTTTTTTCAACGTAAACTTCACTTTAAAAATAATCCGCTCTAAAAAAATCGTGGCAATTGGGGCCAAAGCAATAATTAGGGAGGCTTTTGCAGGTGTTGTATGGTTAAGACCTGTAAAATAGAAGGTTTGATTAATCAGAGTACCAAAGATTCCAGCTCCTAATAATAGTTTCCATTCGGATGAACTTGGACGTCTAATACCTTTTCGGATCATAGCAATTATAAGTAAAAAAAGTGAGGTGCAACAAATTCGGACTGTTGACAAAAATACAGGGGAAAAGTCTTGAAGCAAATAAGCGCTAATGGGGTAGTTACATCCCCATAATATAGATACTAATAATAAGCTAAAGAAAGCTTTACTATTCTTAAACATTATATGGATAAACCTTACCTTTCTACAATTCGGATAAAAACAGTCTTTATTATAGCATATTATTTCGGAATACGAATGAAAATTATTTTACTTTCCTGCTCACCCTGTAGTTTAGTTGATTTGTCGATACCAAAAAAGAGGACGAAATTTCCCAAAATTTCATCCTCCAATTTGTTCCTTATGAGATTCTTAACTTATTTTTTTAACTTAACCATAATTCCATCACTGAATCCAATTCTTTACATAAGTCTATTTTCTTAGAATAAAGCTTAGTAAGTTCCTCATACTCCATTTGGTTTTGCGCCATGGATATGTCTATCGCTTTTATTTCTTTTTCAAGGCTTTCAATTCTTGCTAGTGCTTTCTCCTTTTCACCTTCCTGATTAATATCTTGGGAGCTATTGTTTTGTTTCTTATCTTTCACACGTTTTTCAATGGGTTCTTCCTTAGGCTGCTGACTTTTATAATCATCGTAATTTCCTGGATAGCTTTTAAAACGATAATCCTCCAAAGCAATTACTCTTTCAGCGATTTTATTGATAAAATATCGATCATGAGAAATAAAGAAGATGGTTCCTTTAAAGTCTTCGAGAGCTTCCTCAAGGGTTTCGATGGAATCAATATCTAGATGATTGGTCGGCTCATCCAATATTAATAAATTGATGTCCTGATATAACAACATGGCTAGCTTAAGCCTAATTCGCTCTCCACCTGACAAGTGCTTAACTTTTTTGAACGGGCTCTTTTTATAAAACATGAATTTTGACAGATACTCCCGAGCTTTTCCCTCCAGGATAGAAATATCTTCCCTAAAAGTTTCGAGTACTGTAAACTCTTCATCTTTAAAGGTAATTTTCTGTGGTAAGTAAGCAGCCATAACATTAGCACCTAATTCCACCACACCTTGATCCGGCTGTTCTTCACCTAGAAGCATTTTTAAAAAGGTGGTTTTTCCACTTCCATTTGGACCAACCAGCCCTACCCTTTCACCATAATGAATCATTAAATCTGTGTTCTTAAAAATATTCTTATCCTGATACCTTTTTGAGAGTCCAATCGCTTTAATTGTTTCATTTCCAGACCGCTGTCCTTCTTTGAATTCAAGCCTCATATTCCGTCTTTCAAAAACAGGTTTATCAATTCTCTCCATTTTATCAAGCTTCTTTTGGATGCTGGCTGCTCTTCTAAAAAACTTATTATTATCAGCTCTCATAGCCCAGTCTCTAAGACTCATAACCTGCTTTTCCATATTATTGACCTTTTTCTGCTGTTCCCGAAAATGCTCATACTGAATCCGCATATTTTCTTCTTTTTGACTAACAAATGTTGAGTAATTGCCCTTATAGGAGATTGACTCCATATCCTCTATTTCTACAATTTTATTGACTACATGATCAAGAAAGTAGCGGTCATGGGATACAATAATGACAATTCCCTTATAACTCTTTAGATAACCTTCAAGCCATTCAATGGCATCCATATCTAAGTGATTGGTCGGTTCATCTAGGAGAAGTATATCCGGATTATGAATCAACAACTTTCCAAGCACTACAGTCGTTTTTTCCCCGCCGCTTAATAAATCAAAATCCTTATTTAAAAAGCTTTCTGAAAAATTCAGTCCAGTACAAACCTTGCTTAGTTTCTCTTCACGTTCGTATCCGCCCTTCACTTCAAAAAGCTGAACCAAATCACTATACTTATTCAAAGCTTTTTCCAGGGCCTTATCTTCCAGCGCTTTCATCTGTTCTTCTATTTCCCACATTTGACCCTCAATGCTGACAATCTCCTCAAAGGCTAAGTTAAGGATATCAATGACTTTTAAGCCTTCCGGATAAACAGGGGACTGTTCGAGATATGCCTTAGTCGCTCCTCTTGGCAGATTAATGAGCCCTTCATCATATCCAGGGCTTGAGGTTTGGGGGTAGCCTGGATAATAATGCATTTTCTCGATTCCAGCTATCAGTTTAAGAATCGTACTCTTGCCGCTTCCATTGGCACCGACGATCCCAACCTTATCTCCTTCATAAGCTTCAAACGTTATATTTTTAACCACAAGGGTAGCTTCCATAAATTTTTTAACGCCATGTAATTTCATTTCTAACATAAAATCTCCTTCTTTCATCCATAATCCAGTTACACCTTTTATGGACAAGGCAAAGAAGAACTTGCGATACTTTTTTATTTGAAGGCTGTGTTAACTAGACTGTTGATTTGCGTTCCAGGCGCGAGCGGTTCGCGGGCTCGCCCGTGAGCCTCCTCGGTCGTTCCGACCTGCGGGGTCTCACTCAGCTCGTGCATCCCGCAGGAGTCGAGCGCCTTCCACTCCAATCAACAGGTTCTAAAATCATCAGTATCCTTTAACACAGCCAATTTGTAAATAAAAAGACCGTAAGAAGATGTTGCTTCTTACGGTCTGAATAATCAGTGAAAATAATTTACCAGGAATCAAAGCAAAAATGCACACGCGAAAAAAGCGCATGGTTATGCCTATTGTCCTTAATAAATGATTATTTTGATTTCAGTAAAGTAAGTTACCTTCTAAATTGCCTTGATTCCATAAGAGCATAACAAATAAACCTAAGTTTTTTAGGTAAACGAACACTCGTTACAAAATCCATATTAATTTTCAAATGAATTAATATTAGCAATTAGTTGGTTCCATAAACTTACTTTCCCCCTTCAAAATTTCCTATATTATCTCATTATTTGCTTTTTTTGTAAATATCTTTCCTTAATAAACAATATACCAATTAATCCGATCATGGAGAAGATAACCGGGGTAATGAATCCGTAGTAATATCCATTCCCACTACTACCTGAGGCGGTCTGGTACTGTTCCAATATGATTCCAAAAATGCTTGGCAGCAGGACGGCACTTAGAAATCCGCCCGTATTCGCTAAGCCAGATACAACACCAGATTCTGATAGAGGAAAAGATTGACGAACAAGAGCAAAGGTTAAGGCACTTGCTCCATATCCAAAGCCAATGATAAAAAAAAGCATGATAAGCATATACTTAGGCGGATTCCCATTATATAAAAGAAAAGTTGACCAGCCCAATAAAATAGTGATATGCACTACAACATAGGGTCGTTTTATGGTTCCCAGTTTACTTGAAATCCAACTAGTCAGCGGTGAACCAATAAGCGCACCAATCAGACCAATCATAATCAGCTCACTCACCTCTGAACGTGTCATACCATATACATCCATCCCATATGGCACCGCCCACGAACCGATAAAACCCACATATGCTCCAACCACACCAAAGTGACAAAAGAATAAAGACCATGCCTGCCGATCTGAAAAGATTCTTCTTAGTAACACAACTGTTTTTTCACGGTCTATCTCATTAGGTAGTGACACCTTTTCGTTAAGAAAGTGTTGCGTTGGTTTTTTGATGAGGACAAAATAAAGAAGTATTCCACATAGACATAATAGTAACCCTGCTGAAAAAAATGCTGACCTCCAGCCAATCAAGTCAATCAGAGAGGAGAATGGAACAGTCGCTAAAAGAAAACCTAGACTTCCGGTCATGCCCGCCAGTCCAATTAACCGAACAAATTCCTTAACTTTAAACCATTGTCCCAAGATTAGCACCATATTTACCCAAATGGTCGCATCCCCCGTCCCCGTTAATATTCTGGCAAAAAACAGGACAAATTCATGCGTACCAAGACTATAAATGATTGTACCCAAACCGGTAAGGACTGCACCTATAATAAGAAAAAAATTCGGCCCATACCGATCAGCTAATATACCCATCGGAATTTGGAGACCTGTATAAACAAAAAATTGAATACTTGTTAGTAAACCAATCGTTGCTGCAGTTACATTAAAATCACTCATCACTTGGTCGGTAATCAATCCTGGAGCGGTTCGTTGGCTTGCCATTAAGAAATACGTAAACAATACTGAAGCGAAAACCATCCATCTAAATTTGCTATTTTGTTTGTCCAATGTTTTCTACCCCTATTAAGCTTTTACTCTTATATATATGGAATTTCTGTGGAGGTAGAAAGGAAGAATTTATAAATAGGCTGTGTAAAAAATTTTCTGTTGATTTCCGCTCCACTAAGGAAAGCATCATCGAATAATCACCGCAGTGATAGGCGGTTTTTGCCTGTCACGAGGCACTTCGCTTTCCGCGGGCGGTACGGGGAGCCTCCTCGGCGCTGAAGCGCATGTGGGGTCTCCCCTGCCCCGTCCTCCCGCAGGAGTCTTCGTGCCTTCCGCTCCAATCAACAGGTGCAAATACCAACATTTAGCTTTAACACAGCCAATAAACATAAAAAAAGGTAACAACAATGAGGTTTGTTACCTTTTTTGTATTCTGTACTTTCTAGAAATTTACCTAGGGTAATATTCTAGCAGCACTAGAGAATCTAGACGGATCATATGAAGCTATTTTCACAACATCACCAGTTTGTGGAGCATGGATATACTGCCCGCCTCCAATATAAATACCAACATGATAGGCAGGTGATCCATTAAATACTAGGTCTCCTGGTTGTACTTGATTCACTGAAATTCTTGTTCCCACATTTTGCTGAGCACGAGATGTTCTTGGAAGACTAATACCAACGGAACGATACACATATTGAACAAATCCAGAACAATCAAAGCCGCTTGGAGTTGAGCCGCCCCAAACGTATGGAACACCTAAATATTGTTTAGCATTGGCAATAACCGCATTTGCACTTGCAGAACTCGTTACATTGACAGGAACAGTTGGCGGTGTAGAAGCCGATGGTGTGTTTGTGTTTACAGTAACTGGCTGTTGAGCTTGTTGAGCTTGTTGAGCTTGTTGTTGGGCCGCTAATTGTGCCACTTGTTGAGCCATTTGATTCTGTTGGTTTTGTAATATACTTTGTGCAGCTGCCAGGTCTATTTCAATTTGTTTCTTATCAGCTTCAATTTGTTTTTGTTCAGAAGCTAATTCAAGTTTACTCTTTTCCAACTGATTGATTTGATTATGTAATTGTTTTTCTGCTTCTTTTAATAATTTTTCTTTTTGATTTAAGCCGTCAAGTAAATCGGTGTCATTCTCAATAATTTGCGAAATTGCAGTAAAACGATTAAAAAACTCAGATAGGCTTCCAGAAGAAAGCAATAGTTCTGCATAAGAAACGACAGACTGATCTCCTTTTAGCTGAATGCTCTTTAATCGTTCTGAATACACCTTTTTATGATTATCTAAAGCCACTTCAGCCTTTTCAATTTCAGCCTCTGTTTCGATAATTTTTTCTTGTTGTGTTTTTATTTCTTCATTTAATTTTTGACTATTCTCCATTGCTAAAATGATTCGGTTGTCTAGTTGTTGAATCTTGGTTTCAAAGTTATTGATTTGTTCCTTCGTAGCATCAATTTGTCCTTTTGTCACTGGATTCGCAAAAGTAGGGGTTGCTTGTAGTGTAGTAGCAAGAATAACAGCCGCTACTGTATATTTTATGAATTTTTTTATCATCTCATAGTCTCCTCTAGTAACCTATCATTTTATTAAAATTACTAATATATTCCTAGTTTATATTCCAAAAGGACTAAAAACAATAAACTAGTCGATTTTGTAATTAAAATGTAATTTAATGTAGAATAATTTGTTCAAAAGTTACCTTCCTGCCTCCAAATTTGTAGAAACATGTGGAATTTCTTATAAAAAAAGCACCCATTCTTTAAATCGAATGGGTGCTTGCTATTTATGCTACTTCCTTTTTGGATTGTTCTACTAATATATGTTGTGGTATCTTCCAAAGCTTAATCCATTTGTTTATTGAAGTAACCATAATGACTATACCAAGGATGAGCATGATAATGGATAGAATACCGTTTAATACACTGAAACCAGCATTATCTGCATTGAAATAAACGTTTTTAATCATCCAGTAACCTGCAGTCATGACAGTTACAAATAGGTAAGCAAGCGGGATTAGACATGTCAGCATATACCAGCGCTTTTCGGCAATCTTAAGGATAACTGTTGCTCCGACAATGAGTCCGATTGAAGCCATTAATTGGTTCGATACACCAAATAATGCCCAGACGGAACTGATGTCTCCCGAGAAAAGAAGATATCCCCAGACGAAGCAGGCTAATGCACTGGCAAAGATATTTGCTCCAAGTGAATCTGTACGTTTTAATGGTTTAATAAAGTCTCCAAGGAAATCTTGAATAAGATAACGAGCAACCCTCGTTCCTGAATCAATCGCAGTTAAGATAAAGACAGCCTCAAATAGAATGACAAATTGATAGAAATAAGATGCTAGTTTTGCGAAAAATGGAACTGCTGCGAAGATGTATGTCATCCCTACAGCGAGAGTAACAGCTCCACCTGTTCTTCCTTCAAGGTCCATTCCTACCTTTTCCTCGAGTTCGTTCAGTTCAACTGTTTCCATTCCAAGTGTAGCAAATTTTTCAGGAGTTGAATTGATTGCAAAATAATCTCCTGGCTGTAGAGAGATGGCAGCAATTAAAGCCATAATTGCAACTAAGCATTCAACAAGCATGGCTCCAAAAGCTACACCTTTAATGTCACCCCAGCGGTTGACCATCTTCGGTGTAGTGCCGGACCCAACAAATGCGTGGAATCCTGAAATAGCTCCACAAGCAATTGTAATCGAGATAAACGGCCAAACTGGACCGGCAACAACAGGACCACCGCCGTTAATAAATTCTGTAAATGCGGGAAATTGAACTTCCGGATTTACAATGAATACCCCAACGATCAATGCAGCGAATACCCCAATCTTCATAAATGTACTTAAATAATCGCGTGGTGCCAGCAATAACCAGACTGGTAATGCCGCCGCAAAAAATGCATAGATAGGTAAAATAAGAGCAAGCGTGCTTTTTTCAAGAGTTAACAAATCTCCTAACCATGTACCTTGAATATTTGGTCCCCAAACGATTGCGGCCATGATTAGAATGAAACCTACAGTTGTAGCCAGTTTTAAATTACCTGTCTTTTTATGATATAAACCAACACCCATTGCGATCGGAATCGTTATTCCAACTGCAAATGTCCCCCATGGGTTTCTTTCAAGTGCGCCTAACACAACCATTGACAAACCTGCCATAGTAATCGTGATAATGAATAACATCGCTAAGCCTGTACAGAATCCTGCTACAGGACCGAGTTCTTCCTTTGCAACTTCCGATAAAGATTTTCCTTCTCTGCGCATGGATGCAAAAAGAACGACCATATCGTGGACAGCTCCACCAATTACTGCACCAATTAACAGCCAAAGTAGTCCCGGTAAATAACCAAATTGTGCTGCCAGGATTGGACCAACTAATGGGCCGGCGGCAGCAATTGCCGCAAAATGGTGACCAAAAACAACCCATTTATTTGTAGGTACATAATCCTGTCCATCTTCAAATTTTTGAGCAGGTGTCGGCTTTGAATCATTAAGCTTTAAAACCTTAGCTGCCATAAATGTCCCATATAAACGATAAACGATTAAGAGGATACAAATTGAACCAATTACAATTGAAATCGCATTCATTTTTACTCCCCCTCCATTTCTTCTTTTTATAAAAATAATCTTACAAAATGAAAACGCTTTTATCTCATTTTCAGGATAACTTGCAAAAATGGAAAGGTGAATTGCAGAAAACAACAGGTGAAATACAAGAATGGACAAATGAAAATCAGTGAATTTAAAACCCTAAAATCTGCTTTAATTCTTTTACATAGGTCCGGCTGACTGGAACTTTTGAGCCGTTCTTCATGATTAAATTATAGGTAGAGTTAAACCAAGGCTCTATTTCTGCGATATGATCGATATTTACAATGAAACTCCGATGGACACGAAGAAATTTGGTGTTAGGTAACTTTTTCTCTAACACAACGAGCGCCTCACTTACTTTGTACGTTTGGTCCATCGTTTCAATTGTGCATTTACCCTCACTGGATTCCAAATAAACAATGTCAGCATTGGTTAATAAAATAATTCTTTCATCAACAAGGACAGCAATTTTTTCACTTTGGTTGTTTTTAACAGTGGAATAAATGGGAAGATCCTGATCCCCAATTTTTTGCATCATTTTAATTTTTTCTAAAGTTTTTCCGATACGTTCTTCATCAAAAGGTTTTAAGATATAATCCACCGCATTTAATTCAAAGGCCTTTAGCGCAAACTCATCGTAAGCAGTAGCAAAAACAGTTGCTGGAGCCGGATTAAGTTTTTCCAATTGCTTTGCTAAGTCCAGTCCGCTATCTTCAGCCAGTTCAATATCTAAAAAGACAATGTCCGGTTTTAGCCCGAAAATATCTGCAATGGCATCCTCGGCACAATCACTTTCACCTAAGACGACCACCTGTTTGCTGCGTAACAACATGTATTTTAATTCATCTCTTGCTAATGGTTCATCATCCACTATGTAAGCTTTAAGCATTTTGAACAAAAACTCCTTTATAGTCGTGCGGAATGGATATCGTGACTGTTGTTCCATGGTCCACTTGACTGTTAATAGTTAAATAGGCTTGACCATTATAAATTCCTTTAAGACGTTCATTTATATTAAAAATGGCTGTGCCATTTCCTTTTTTAGAATTTACAATTTGCTTCCCTAACACTTCTATCCTCTCTTCAGGGATACCTTTTCCGTTATCCGCAACAATAATTTTCAGTTGATTATTTTCGAAAAAAATCTGGATGGTGATTTTTCCTTCAGACTTACTTCGGGGAAAGCCATAATGAATTGCATTTTCTACCAATGGCTGCAGGGTAAATGGCGGAATCAGTACTTCTTCGAGTCCTGGTTCAATTTGAAAATCTACGATGTACTTATTTGGAAAACGGGTCTGTTCCAAAGATAGGTAAGCCCTTACATTCGCCAATTCCCTCTCCAATGGGAGGAGCATTTGCCTGGCTCCCTGGAGATTTCCGCGAAAAAATGAACTAAGCTCCAACAGTAATTTACGAGCCTTATCTGCATCGGTTCGGCAAAGTGCAGAGATGGTATTGATACTATTAAATAAAAAGTGCGGATGGATTTGTGCCTGTAAGGCTTTAATTTCTGCATCTTTCAATAGCTTTGTCTGCCTTTCTGCTTCTGCAAGTTCCAGCTGAGTTGAAAAGAGATTCGCAAGTCCTTCAGCTAATTCCTGCTGCACCTTATCTAATTTTTCCGGGTCGGTATAATACATTTTTAATGTTCCGACAATTTTATTTTTAACCTTTAACGGCAGCACAATGGCGGCTTCTAAAGGACAGTCATGGTGAAAACAGAGAATTTCATTCTTTGATCTTGCAACTGAAATCATGCCGAATTCGAGCACTTTTTTTGTCAATCCGGTCTCTGGCTTTAACTTAGGGATATGGTGATCAGAAGCAGCGCCGACATGAGCCAGGACTTGCTTTTCATCTGTAACGGATACAGCGTCGGCTTGGGTTAGTTTTAACATAATTTCCGCTATTTCCCTGCAGGAGACGAAACTTAAGCCTTGTCGAAAATAAGGCAGTGTTTGGTCGGCAATAAGAAATGCCTGGTTGGTTTGAATTGCACGGGTAAGTTCCTTATCACGTTTTATTGCTCTTATAATGAACATAAACAGCAAGGTTCCTAATCCATTGCCGAATATCATCGGGACGCTGATGAACTGTACAAGACTCCACGCTTGTTCAAATGGTTTTGCAAAAACAAGAATAAGTAACATCTGTACGGATTCCAATATCATTCCTATCATGACAGCAAATCCTGCAGTGATTTGATTCCCCATCTGTTTTCTTTTACTTCCAAAGTAACCTGCGATAATTCCAGCTAAGATAGTAGAAATCCCACAGGAAAATGCGGTGAAACCGCCAAGCGTATAACGATGGATTCCAGCAACCAATCCTGCTCCAACACCAACGATTGGTCCTCCGAGCACTCCCCCAATGACAACCCCCATTACTCTTGTATTTGCCAGCGCACTCTCATGTTCTAATTCAGAAAGCCACGTCGCTCTATTAATAGAATTATAATGTACTTCAACCCCTGTATAATTACTAATGATCCCGAAGGCACCAAAAAGTAAAATAAGCAGGATTCTCTCATTTGTCTTGTGCTTGGTTTGAATAATATGACGAAATGATTTCATTTGCGAAAGCAAAAAAGCAACAATGACAATGATTCCGACCTTTTCAAGCATTAATGCTGCTAAATTAAACATTTTCACCCATCCTTTAAATCGATACCTGTCACACGCTGAAACTATAACATTATTCTAAACTGATATTTTAGTAAACAGAGAAATTCCATAAAAAGTATATCGATGCTAAGGAATTTTTCACTACCTATTTTAACAAAAAAAATACCTATAGATAAAACACTCTTTTTCAAGTGTCCTATCTATAGGTACCATATTTAGTGTAATGTGTTGTAAAAAATCAACCTAGAAATAAGTCAGATGACAGATAACGTTCTCCCGTGTCTGGGGCTAAACAAAGGACTCTTGCTGAAGATGGCAGCTTTTGTGCTACCTTGACAGCAAAATATGCAGAAGATGCTCCTGACGCACCTACAAAGATCCCTTCTTCTGCAGCAAGTCTGCGCGCAGTCACTTGGGCATCTTCATCCTTAATGAGCAATATTTCATCAAAAATAGCACGATTTAAAATCGTAGGAATAAAACCGGGACCTGTCCCTGGGATTTTATGAGGCCCAGGCTCACCCCCTGATAGCACAGGGGATCCAAACGGTTCGACCACATAAATCTTTAAGTTGGGAATCTGCTTCTTTAGCTCCTCCCCTACCCCTGTTACTGTTCCTCCTGTTCCTGCTGTCAACACAAGGGCGTCCAATTTTCCTTCAAATGCTTCTAGAATTTCAACCGCAGTGGTTTCACGATGTGCATCGGCATTTGCAGTATTCTCAAACTGCATAGGAATAAAACTATCAGAAATGGATTCGGCCAATCGGGTTGCTTCATCGATGGCCCCTTGCATTCGTAAACTTGCAGGTGTTAGGTGAACTTCCGCTCCATATGCTTTTAAGATTTTCACACGCTCAAGCGTGGCATTATCCGGCATCGTAATAATACAACGATACCCTTTTACCGCACATACCATCGCAATTCCAATTCCAGTATTACCAGAAGTCGGCTCGATAACGGTACTTTTTCCTGGAATTAATTTCCCCTCTTTTTCTGCACGTTCAATCATATTAATCGACGCACGGTCTTTAACACTGCCTCCTGGGTTAAATGATTCCAATTTTATGTATACCTCTCCCCCTGTTGGGTCGGGTAATTTATTTAATTTTACAATCGGCGTTTTCCCAATCAAGTCAAGAATTGAGCTGTAGAGTTTCATTGTCCTTCCACCTTTCAATATATTTAATTGCAAATCACATGTTACTCTTTTATATAGCACATAATAGATTTTTCTATCCAATATGTAAATACAGTTTTGGGACTTAGATGCTCATACTTTTTCATTTTTAAATACATATCTTTTCCATCCGAAACATCATGCCATAAATCCGTAAACACAAAATCAAAATTGCCATTTGCCACGTGTTTTAGTGCATAATCAAAAGCATCCGCTTTAATAATCTTAATCTTATGAGCATTTTTGAATTGTGGTAACACGTATTTTTTAAATAAATTTATAACATTTTCATTGAGGTCAACAATCGTGACACTATCAACATTTTCTTTTTCGGAAACCATATAGGCATAATAGCCAAGTCCCAATCCGAAAGTAAGTACATTACCAAACGCTCTGTCAACGGGTTCTTTCATCGTTTCAATTTCATTCGGAGTAATGGTCATCCAGATTCGGTCATTTTCTAAAACAGCTGGAAACATGAATTCAGTTTCAAAAAATCCGATTTGTGGAATTTGTCTCCCGTCTTTTGTTTGAATAATATCATTACAAACAAAACCTTCAAAAGGTTTATATTTTTCATATTTTAATTCACTGTTGCCGATTTTTATCGTTGGAATCTTGATATTCTTATAATATGGGTTGTTAGAATACTCATTTGCGTCAAGTTTATGTATCATCTTGTTAAAATAATTGTTGAAAAATTCCTTATCAATAGCATTATCAACAATATCAAGACCGAAAGCCGAAGCTAATAAAATCCCAAAAGCTTGTTTATAAGAAACACCATATGTAACAAGTTCGTCAATTTCAGTTTTATCAATAAAGTCAGGCGCATTATTTAAATAATTACTAAGTAAAGCAAAAATCTTGTAATTATCTTCTATTATTTTATCTTTAATATCATTATTAGCGTCCACTTACTCACCCGTTCTGGAATAATTCTAGACTCAACTAACTACTACCTATATCAAGAATACTCTTTTTCCTAAAAATAAATACAGGGAAAGCCCATCACGTTTGTTCAATCAATCCAAACATAAGGAATCCCTGTATTTTCTAATTACATATTAATATACATCACGTTGATAACGTCCTTGCTTCTGCATATCTTTTAGATAGTTTTCAGCATCTTCCCGAGACATGGCACCTTCTTTTTCGATCACGTTTATTAGTGCTTCGTTAACGTCCTTTGCCATACGTTCTTTATCCCCACAAACGTAGAAATATGCTCCATTTTCTATCCACTCAAATAATTCCTTGCTATGTTCAAGCATTTTATGCTGAACATACACTTTTTGATCTGTATCACGAGAGAAAGCTGTGTCGACCCTTGTCAATACACCATTTTGCTGATAGTTTTCCATCTCATTTTGATATAGGAAATCAACTGCTGCATGCTGGTCTCCAAAAAATAGCCATGAACGGCCTGCCGCTTTATTCACTGCACGTTCCTGGATAAAGGAACGGAATGGCGCAATGCCTGTTCCCGGACCAACCATGATAATATCTTTATCTTGGGACTCTGGCAAATGGAAATGTTTATTTGTTTGAATAAATACCGGGAGCATTTCCCCCTCCTGTACCCGTTCAGCACATAAAACAGAGCAAACGCCTTTTCGATCACGGCCGTTTGCCGAATAGCGTACAGCGCCGATAGTGAGATGAACCTCATCTGGATTTGCGGCAATGCTGCTGGCAATCGAATAAAGACGTGGAGTCATTTTTCTTAATAATGAAACGATATCCTGTGCGGAAGCCTTCCAAGGTCCAAAGTCACGCAGCATATCAAGCAAATCACGCCCATGGCAGTATTCCTTAAGTTGGGCTGCATTTTCAGCCAATACGAGATTCTGTAACTCACTGTTCTCTGTCAGCACAGCAGCCTGCTGCAAGATTTTCCTACTCAACATTGTAATTTCAAAATAGCTTGTTAACGCTTTCCTAAGTGAAAGTGTTTCACCTTGCTTTCCAACAGTTACAACCGCTTCTTCATCCCATTCCATTTCTTCAAGAATGAAATTCACAAGTTCAGGATCATTTGAAGGAACAATGCCAAGTGCATCACCAGGGTTATAGGAAAGATCTGAACCTTTTAATGATAATTCAATATGTCTTGTTTCCTTACTAGACCCTGCTCCATTTAAATTAATATTTTTAAGGACCTTTGCTTGAAAGGGATTGTTTCTTGAAAATGGAAGGTTGTCACTTTTTGTACTTGGATTATCTAAAATTAATTGCATAGCTCGCTCTTAACCTCCAAAATTATTATATAAAGAAAATAACATAGTAATAGAATATCAGATGTGTATTTTAACACACAATAACAATATCTCATTGTTACAGTAGAAAAAATTAACATTCCTTCTAACGCATATGGAAAATTAAACAAACGTCTAAATAGGAATTTTTATGGAGGGTTCGATTTCTTTGTTTTTTGGAGGTTAATGCGCAATTCTTGCGAAAGAGTGTCCAGAGTGTATGTGGCAACACATGGGATGTTGGAGAGACTTATTTTCGTTTATTCTACAGACCGATAGTTTACCCTTAACCTGATAAACTGTTCACTCAAATTACAAAGAAATAAGCTGAAAACATACAAGAATGAATAAAATCTTGTATAATTTCGGCTTTTTGAGGTTGTTTGCTAAAAAAATTAGAATCCGTTAGTTTTTTAAGAAAATGTTAAATATTTAAAAATCACAATGGTCTCATCACCCGAATTTTGGTATTTCTTTTTTTCTTCTTAACGAAAATCAGCTAATTCAAGTAGACTTTGAATAGATAAAACTAGATAACCCACAATGTAAAGTCGTTAGGTTGCTACGTTCCATTCTGGGAGTTAAAGATAGAGCAACACAAAAAAAGCTATCAATTTCCAATAAGAAATTGATAGCTTTTTAAATGCTTTATTTTTATTTGAGAACCGTTACTTTTTTAGGAGTAGTCGATACTTTAAACCCATCTTTTGTTACTAAATCAGCAGAGATGTAGTACGTACCATTTGGAAGCTCCTCTTTTGGTGCCCAAGTTGTATGAACATCTTTTTGATTTTTAAATTCAATAGTGTCAACTACATTTCCATTTGCATCTTTAACAAAGAACGTCCAGTCCACTCTGTTTGAAGCAAAGTAGTTAATCTCTGCTTTTCTGTCTTTGTTTAAATTTGTAGACGGATATACAGTACCATTTGAAAGTACAATATATTCACTCAGTTTACTTTGATCTCCCCATGCTGTATAGGAGTGATTAAATGCATTGTCAGCTGCTTTGACCACGATACTTTTCGGCTCTTTATTTACTAATAATGTTTGAGCTGCTCCTGGGTAATAATCAAGTCCGTCAACCCAAACCACTGCAGCAGCATATCCACTTCCATTTTCATTATCTGAGCCTTTCCATGAAATTTGATACTTCCCATTTATTGGAGTTACTTGAATATCTGTAGCTTTAGGAAGTACGGAATCTACTTTTACAGGCATTTTTACTTGCTGTGGTGTTGCACCTGGAAAGTCTAGTGTTGATTGAATCACATATTGATAACTTCCATCAGGTATAACTTGCCCAGACTCATCTGTCATATCCCATGAATATAGTTCATTATAAGAATGGTCCCCATATGACATAATATTTTTTCTAAATTTATATGGTGAACCTGTGAATTCACTAAAATCACCTAAATATTTCACTCTATTTCCTGCTTCGTCTTCGATATACATTTCTGTTTTTTGCAGATTACGTAAAGCTGTAAACGAAGAATAGATTCCATTCGTTGTATGGAAGTTTGGCGAAATGGCAATTTTGTTAAGATCAAATGTTCCAGTCTTTGAATCATATCCTTTTGGATAGCGTTCTGATGTACCATCCCAAAGAGCTGTATAACCTAAAAATGCATCTTTTTCCCATGCAGGAAGATCAATATTTGCTGGTTCATTCCATTTACCAAAGAAGCCCATATAAGGAACGGAGATTGGCACTGCTTTATCTTGGTCCTTTGCTACTGGTACTAGGCGTACAAATCCTTCTACGAAACTATTTTTCTTTAATGAGTCCGGTAACGAGATATTAACTGTCAGCATTTTTGTCTGACCTGGTTTAATTTTAAGTATTGCACCATTTTTATCTGTGACAATATTGTCATTTACCGTGATTGTTGCACCTTCAATACGTTCACTCGTTAAGGTTAGATATTCCTTTGTATCAAGAGTGCCATTTTGATCTAAATCAAATTGCTTCGTTTCTGTCTTATCTTTAAGTAAATCAACATAAACCTTGTATTCAATATCAGCACTGTTATTGCTACCTTTAGACGCATCAAATGCTTCGACGTTTAATTTAAAGCTTGTATTTTGACCGATTTCCTTTAATGCTACCGCACCAGCTTGTTCTAATGGAGTGTTCATTCTTGAAACAACGACTGGGGTATTGATGGCATTTTGAATTTGCATGTTACCAGAGCCTTGTACACGTGGAGAATATGGAATTTCGCCATTTGTTCTTGGATCCATCACTATATTTGCTGTATTCATTAATGCAAGCTTTGCCTTTAAAGCCGTATTTTCTGAATGTGACAATCCTTTTTCATAAAGTGCCTGTAATAATAATGCTGAACCACCTGCTACATGTGGGGCTGCCATTGACGTACCACTCATAATTCCATAATCATTTCCTGGTACTGTTGAATAAATTTTGCCTCCAGGAGCAGACATTTCAGGTTTAAAATCTAATGTGGATGGTGCACCATAAGATGAAAAATGAGACATCTTGTTTTTATCCGCATTATCAACCAATGTATGACCAGCTAATTTCATCCTAACAGTTTGGCCACTTGTTAATTTATTGATTAGCTCTTGCCCTACGGCTTTACCTGTTGTTGCAGCTGGAATCGAATATTCACTCAATCTTACCGTACCATAATCAGGCAGAACATCCGCTGGGATGATAATAACTGCTTTTGCTTTATATTGTGCAGCCTTAAATTGAACAAAAGAATAAGAAGTATATTGGTTTAACATTTTTGCTACTACGATTTTTCCTTCAACGTTTTTACCAGTAAAATCAGTAGTTTTTGAACCTTCACCTACATAGACCATTTCATACTCTTGACCTGGTATTAAATTTCTAGATAGTTTGAAGTTATACATCGGCGCATATTGAGTTTGATCTTGAAAAGGAAGCCTTAAACCATTTACATCTGCTAACGTATTTAATTGCATTTTTGTATTTTCATAGGAAGCAACAGATAAAGCAAATGGACCTACACCTGGTGCTCCAACTGTTCCGATATCAGGATTTTCTGCATATGGCAGTTCAGAAGATGCTTGAAATAAACCATTTTTTGTACTGTAGGCTGAATTTCCGGCTGACACTACTACAAGAGTGCCCTGTTCTGTCGCAGCTCGAATTGCCTTTTGAGTTGGATCATATTCTTCACTTACATATCCTGCATCAGTACCTAAACTCATATTGATAACATCTGCACCCATAGAAACGGCATGCTCAATACCTGCGATAATGTCATCCTCGAAAGCTCCGGAACTATTATCTGAGAATACCTTCTCAGCTAATAGTTGAGTACCTGGAGCAATGCCTTGGACCCCACCATTTGTTTCAGCACCATTTGCTGCAACCGTACCTGCAACATGTGTACCATGTGGACTACCATAATTTCCTCGTGGGATGACGTCCTTATCATGATCAGCCCAGTCATAGCCTGTTGGTACTTTATCTGAATACCAAGTATCCTCTACATCTGTAGCATCTAATTTACTTTGAATTCCACTTTTAGTGTACTTTGCTTTTTGTTTGCCCTTTTCCGTAAGGGTCATATCCTTATGCTCATAGTCAATACCAGAATCGACAACCGCTACAAGCAATCCTTCCCCTTGATAACCATAGGAATTCCAAACCTTTTGAGCTTGTACTAATTCTTTACTTGCTGACATGGTTTCATGGAAAGTTCTTGCCACATGTACATGAAGAACTCCAGGAGTCGATTGAATCTCTTTTAAGTTTTGATACTCTGTCTCCACACTAAATCCATTAAAACTTTCAAAAAAGCGTTGTTTTACTTCAGGAGAACTTGATTTCGACTTGTTTTTCTTTGAGATTTCTCCAATTACATGGTCTTGTTTTTTCTTGAACAAAGATTTTTTGTTACTTGGTGAAAGGTCAGTAGATGATGGTTGTTCAACTTCTACGATAAAACGAACAGTATCATTCGGTTTATAGGATTTTTTAAAACCTTCTTTTTTAACGTCGTTATAAAGCTTATCTTCACCTGCTTGGCCCTGATTAAGTAATTGTGGTTCTTGCTCAGGTGTTGATTCATTGTAATCTGCGAAAGCTGTATAGGACGAAAAAATCAATGATGTGACAGCTGCGGTCGTCATTACTTTTAACGCTGCCATTTTACTTTTTTTCATTAAAGCCACTCCTTACTTTTTAAAATCGTTTTCAGGTAGGTATTTCTTAAATACTATAATTGAGAGATTAGTAGTTTTTTGAAGATAACCATCCCTATTAAAATAGAATGAACTCCTAACTTTTTCATAAGAAAATAAATACAATTTTAATGTACATCCAACGTAAGGCTTAGTAAATTGGGGGAATTTGATACTAAACGAGTAAGAAATGAGGGACTTTATCGATTAAATATGTATAAAATTTCAACTTTTTGTCGAAATACTTATGATCTTAAGCAAAAAGAACTTGGGGAAATCTAGATAATCTAAATAATGTTTTGGGGAATTAGTAATGTTAAAATGATTATAAAGATACTACAATTACATAGATTTCAGAAAAAATTAAATAACCTTAGCCCGAATGCGGGCTAAGGCTGCATAATAATACCTTTTTCGTTTTTAATTACTTTCTACTTGAAACTACGGGTTAGTTGCCTTTCTTTAAAATAAGTTGCGAGACACCCTCCCAGTTCCAGAGTGTATGTGGCAGCACATAAGGTGCTTGTGATTTCACACTCGTTTAATCATTTTAGTAACTACTAATAACAAGGAATCTAAACAATTTTATTAAGGAAAAATTTGGAGCGTACTGTAACAATTCCTTTTTCATTTCATCATAATTACATCCCTAAAAATCGAGAGACTCTTTTCATAAATTTTTTAAAATCGTCATTTGAATGGTTTTCGTAGCTTTGCCAATGGCACCTCCATCATTTTTAAAGATAGTTGATTTGTTTTCGTCTGATGGCTCAATGTGGATGGTCAATTTGTTTTCTCCCTCTTTTAGCACAATATTATAGGAGAAGGTCATATCGTCTTTTATTGTTACTGGCTCGCCATTAATAGTGAGAACTCCTTCCTTAATAGCATTTCCCTGTAGGGTGATGCTGTCCGCTGTGACGCTTTGCCCATCAGTATGAGAAGTCACGACCACTGGCATATCAATCCAACGAAGGATTTTATCTTGAACAACCATTTGGTTACCGCCTTGATTTGTTACGATGATCGAAAGGTCGGTTCCCGTTGCCCCGTAACCATAGTAGCTTACGTCATCATCATTTGGGTTCGATGGAGTGTGGTCTGCTAAACCTTCTTGGTCCCAAGAACCATTTTTGACGTATTTGTAAGTAAGCACTTCACCTTCCTGCGCTTCTATTGTATACTCATAATCATTTGTTACTGCGCCGCCACGTGTCATCTCCCATGCGCCCGTATTCCAGCCGTTTTTCGTTCCTGGCATCGTAATGTTTATTCCCTGTGGAGTGTACGCTGGTGCGTTGACTTTAAAGGTTACCTTAACGGTTATAAGTTCAGGCGTCACGGTAACAGGGTTCGATTTTACGATATTACCAGCCTGATCATACACGTGCACTTCATAGGTATATGACTTTCCGTTTGTTACATTGATATCTTGGTAAGATAGCTTTGTTGGTTCAAACAACTGATCGATGATGGCACCATCGCGGATAATCGCAATCATATAGGGATCGTTTGATCCTTCTACCTTCCATGAAAGATTGACCTGTCCCGATTCCTGCACTGGTTGTTCTAATGTTACTTGATCAGCCGGAGCAATCGTATCTTCCCCTTTTGTAAAACTTACCTCCTGCGTTTCACTCGTGACCCAGTTACGTCCAAGGTCAGTTGAAAAAGCAAAGCGATATTCATAGTTACCTTCTTTTAATGGTAGGAAATTTCCACTAAAGACATTTGCGGTTTCCTGTTGATTGATATAGGAAGCCTTATAGGTAGTCCAGTTTTCATTACCAGGTTGTTTTACCTCGAGCTTTGCCTGTAAGCCTTCCATCTGATCAGCTTCCGTTTCACCTTGTACAAAGATAGCAGCGGTGACTGTTTGCGGCTTCGAAAGGTCAATGATCCCCGTTTCAAGTGATGTTACGATGGTAATCTGGTAATTTCCATCTTTTAACTCAACATGTGGAATAACTGCATTCTCTGTTGCAGCTTTATCAGAAGGATTCCCGTTTTTATCAAGTGCTGCCACGGCAAAATAATAGTTGCGGCCATTGTCTAAACCATCGATGGTGACCGTATTCTCAGACGTTTCCATTACTTTTTTATAAAAAGCGCCAGAAATCGTTGTTTGATAAATGGCATACTTAGCTGCATCACCTTCCCACTTTAAAGTGGCCGAGCGGCTCCCTTCTTCAATCGTTAATCCCGTGACGGCAGCTGGACGTTTCAGATTTTGACCCTTAGCAGACACAAGCATGCGCCCGCTCATGGCTGGAATAGTAACTGTAAGCTTTCCATCTTTTGATACGGTTGTGTACTTTCTATCAAGCTGATCTGTTAATTTCACACCATTAATCAATAAATCTTCTAATTCAAGTTCAATCGTCTGTTCTTCAGTACCTCTGTTTGTTAAAACAACCGCAAAGTTCTTTTTGTCTGAACGGGAGAAAGCAAGAACATCCCCTTTTGCATAAAGATGGTTTAAATCACCGTAACTGAAAAGGTCATGATAGGTATTTCTTACTTTTCCAATTGATTGATAATGTTTTACAAGATCGGTGTCCTCGTTACCCCAAGGATAAGTTCTGCGGTCATCGGGGTCCTTCGAGCCAGTGACACCAGCTTCATCGCCGTAATAAACAGTCGGCGCACCAGCATAACCCATTTGCAGGGTCGCGGCAAGCTTTAGGCGTTGAATTCCGAGTTGATGGTTGTAATTTTTATCGTACTCCGCACGTTCAAAGGAGTCGGTTCCATTACCTAACACAAACGCTGCGCGAGGGGTATCGTGCGAGCCCATTAAGTTCATCAGGGAGTAAAATGCTTCTTTCGGATAATCTTCGTATACCGCATTCAACTGATTTTCTGCCCCTTCGGCATTTCCATTTTTCAGGTAATCGATAAGAGCACCGCGGAATCGGTAATTCATAACGGAATCATATAAGTCGCCAAGGAAATATTCAGAAGCATCATCCCAGATTTCACCTAGAATCAGCGGTTCATCTTTCTTTCCGGTCTTCAGCTCATTACGGAATTCGCGCCAAAATTCTGGATCGACCTCGTTCGCAACATCTAAACGCCAGCCTGTTGCACCCCGATCCAGCCACGATTTGGCAACAGAGTCGTCATCATACATCATGTAGTTAGCAAACTGCTTATTATTTAACTCTGATGGATAGTCCACCACTTCTCCAGGAATCGATTTGATTTCTGGTAATGAATCAAATCCCCACCATGCCTGATATTTATAAACACCATCAACCTTCACATTTTCAATGTTAAACCAGTTGTGGAAACCGTATGGGCTAATGGTTTGTCCTTCTGCCTTTAATTTTTCTTCAACTTGTTTCTTTGCCTCTTCTTCTGTAACTCCTTTATTGACAAGGTCATAAACCGCTGACCAGTATTCGTAAGCACCAACCGTTTGATATTTTCCATAACGGTCAAAGTAGATGGAATCGTCACCAACATGGTTAAACACACCGTCTAAAATTAAATGCATTTTCCGTTTCTTTAATTCTTTCGTAAAAGCCTTAAATTCTTCTGGAGAGCCGAACATTGGATCGATTTCTTTGTAGTCTGTCGCATCGTACTTATGGTTCGATGATGCGTATGCAATTGGATTTAGATAGAGTGTGTTGACACCTAAAGATTGAATGTAATCGAGTTTCTTTTGAATGCCGGAAATGTCACCTCCGAAGAAATCGTTGGACCAAATTTCATCTCCAGTATAGCCTTCGGAATTAGTTTCACGAGGGTTGTCCGGAAGTTCGCTCCATTCTTGATGTTCAATTGGCTCATCGCCGCGTGCTGTATTTTTGGCATCGTCATTTTTTTTATTTCCATTGAAAAAGCGATCCGGAAAAATCTGATACACGACCGCTTCCTTCATCCAATCTGGCGTTTTGTACGCAGGGTCAAAAACGGTTAATTGGAATAGAGAAGCATTGGCATCAGAAGTTGTTCCTTTTCCGCCTTCAGCAATGTCTTCCCCGTACTCCTTCTGAGATTCTCCGTCACGAGCAATAAATTTATATCCATAAACGCCCTTTTCTTCCGGCTTTATATCAGCTTCCCAAAACTCCACTGGTGCACCATTTAGCTCAACCCATCCAGCATATTCCATTTCCAACATGATGGTATTACCAGTGTTGTAGTTTTTCAGCTGAACCTTTGCAGAAGTTAAATCGCCTTTCTTCGCTTGGAGACGAAGCTTGACCGTATCCCCTGCTTTTACGGCCCCGAATGGTGACCTGTAAGCTGTATCCCAAGTGTCGTGAAACAGCTTATCTCCTTGGACATTGCCATCCGGTAATCCAGGGTCATAATCGGTGTACACTTCCTTTGTATCATGGTTATAAAAGAATGTAACCACCGTGTCTTTCACTACATTCAGAACAAAGTTATTCGCTGGATATGCCGGAGCAGACCAATTGTTCCCAAGAACAAGCTTAAATTCATGCTTTCCTTTCGGTACTTGTACGGTATAGGTGTAAATGTTGTCGAGGTCTTCATCCTTTAATATCGCAGTTGATTCACCTGGCGCCCATTCTCCACCAGCGTTCAGCTCAGGCTGGATATCTCCCACAATCCTTGGCTTCTGGTCGTCTGGAAGCTCTACAGGAACAGAAACTTTGTGGGTACTATCATCATAAATAAAGGTGACTTGTTTTTCCTGATCAAGAGACAGCTTATAATTATCGCCGCCAGGAACCCCGTTTACTCCATAGTTTTCGTCCCATGAACCATTAATTGCAATTTTATATTCATAGTTTCCTGCAGGAAGCGTCCCTGTCAATTTGTACTTTCCATTTTCCTGAAGGGTCATTCTTGTTGAGGCATCAGCCGGATTCCATTCACCCAATCCGCCAAGTTCATCTTGTAGATTCCCCACTAGCGTTACCACACGTTCTGCCGCGTTTGATTCAATTGGATTAATAAATCCAAGAGCAATCGTTTGCGCAAATAAAACAAAAAGAGTTATGAAACTTATAATCTTTCTCATCTTACCCTTCATGCATCCAGCTCCCTTTAAAGTTGTTTTAAGCAAACGTTTGCACAAATAATTGTAAACGCTTCCTTAAAATGTATTATCTCATTATCTGTATTTTCCAAAGAATAGGACATTATTACTCATTAAGAGGTTTAGTTATGGGTCTTTATGCTTGTTTTTGGTGAAAATAAGCAATTCCAATTAAAATAGCAAAAGCCCCTATTAAAATTAGGGGCTTTCGTTGATTTTACTTGTTTTTTAGATGGCAGCATGATGATCTTTCAATTAATTTATGGGAAATGATGATGCGCTTTATTGGTTCGTTACTGTTTTCAATCTTTTGAATCAAGTTCTTTGATGCTTGATAGCCGAGATCAAATATATTGATGTCAACAGATGTTAACGGGGGCTTCACCATTTCTGAAAGAAGTACGTTATTAAAGCTGACAATGGAAATATCCTCTGGAACGCTGATTCCTAACTCATCTAGTGTATTCAAGACACCTAAAGCCATAAAGTCGTCAACTACCACGAGGGCAGTAGGCGGATTTTCTAGTGACATGAGCTCTTTAACAGCTTCCTGACCGCCTTCACGTAAAAATTCTTCATGAATAATATATTCATTTTTCAATTCAATACCAGCATTTCGTAATGCCCGTTCATAACCAAGTAACCGCTCTACCGTTACCACAAGCTCAAGACATCCACCGATAAAGGCAATTTGATGATGACCCTGCATGATTAAATATTCGGTAGCTTCTTGCATGGCACGAAAATTATCGTTATCAACATGGGTAATTTCTTCTACATTTTTATAAGGTTTACCAATAAGGACAAATGGAAAATTTCTTTTTAGTAAATATGAGATAATTTTATCCTCCACCTTAGATTTTAGTAGAATCATCCCATCTACTCTTTTTCCCTGAACCATTTCAACCACTGCTTCAAGTGTTTCCTTTTCTGATTTTCCAGTTGTCATATGCAAAGCGTATTTTTTTTCATGAGCCCCTTCACTAATTCCTTGCAATACGGTTGGGAAAAAGGGATTCTGAAACACGACATCTCCTGAACTCGGCATGACAAGCCCAATGGTTTGTGTCGATTGGCTTGCAAGACTTCTTGCATTTAAGTTTGGATGGTACCCAAGCTCTCCCATTGCTTCATTTACTTTACGCTTTGTTGCTTCACTTATTCGCGGACTATCGGCAATCACTCTTGAGACTGTTGACGGAGCAACATTCGCAAGCTTTGCAACATCCTTAATTGTAACCGCTATGTCTAACACCCCTCTCTATTAGGGAGTTTTATGGATTTCTCATATACTATTATATAACGATAATGACCGAATCGGAAATTGTGAGACACTCCCTCAAAGAATTAGCCTTTTGTACCGCCTGCAGTTAAACCAGATACAAAATAACGCTGGAATGACAAGAAAAGAATCGCTATTGGAACAGCAATTAAAACAGCCCCTGCAGCAAAAGTGGTAAATTCAGCTCCGAACTGTTTGGCAACAAGGTCATAGAGTCCAACTGCCAGAGTGTAATTTTTCGGTGTTCGAAGTAAAATACTTGCGATAATAAAATCAGCAAACGGTGCGATGAAAGAGAATAATGCAACTACTGCGATAATAGGTTTTGCAAGCGGTATAACAATTTGGAAAAAAATTCTTAAGTGCCCTGCACCGTCTATTTTAGCCGATTCATCAAGTTCTTTTGGTATCGTGTCTAAATAACCCTTCATCAGCCATGTATTCATCGGTATTTGACCGCCAACATAGACACAGATGAGACCTATATGGGTATCAATTAAATGGGTAAGGGTCGCTAAAATGTAAATGGCAATTAAGGCAGCAAAGTTCGGGATCATTTGTAAAACTAAAAAAGTCAATAAGCCATTTTTTCGGCCTATAAATCGATAGCGTGAAAAAGAATATGCCGTTAGACTAACAGTGATAACGGTAAATACCATGGTTAAAATACTAACCTTTAGCGAATTCATATACCAAAAAACATAATTGCTTTTATCCATATCAAAAAGTTCCTTGTAATGGGCCAAAGTTGCATTCTTTGGAATAATACTTGAGCCGGATAAACTCTGCCCTGGATTAAAGGATGATCCGATAATCCATGCCAAAGGATACAAAATAATGACAAACATCATTAAAATAACCAAATAAGTTAAGGAAAGTCTTATGAAATTCTGTCTTTTCATACTCATATTACATCATATCCTCTTCTTGGAATGATTTTGTTCGTCTAAACTGCCATAAAGCAACGGATATCACAATCACCGATAAAAGCATCGTAAGCATAGCGGCTTTTGAGTATTGCGCAGAAATCATGGTTAAGCGGTAAATCCAAGAAATCAAAATATCTGTACCGCCAGCATTCTGCCCCGTCATCGCAGGTCCACCGCCATTGAATAAATAGATCAAATTGAAATTATTAAAATTAAATGTATATTGGGTAATTAAAACGGGTGCTGTTGCAAACAAAACGAGCGGCAAGGTAATGTTTTTAAATTTTTGAAAATTAGAAGCACCATCAACCTTAGCCGCTTCATATAAATCATCCGGAATCGATTGTAGGACGCCTGTTGTCATCGCAAAAATAAACGGGAATCCTAACCAGGTTTGAATAAAGATTAAAGCAATCCTTGTGAAAAGGGGTTCTGTCATCCAGGGGAGTCCCTCAATACCAAAAAAGCCAAGGATATCCCGGTTAATGGCACCGAAGGTTTCATTGAACATTCCTGCAAAAACAAGGATGGATACGAATGCCGGAACCGCCCAAGGCAGAATAAAAACGGTACGAATAATGACCTTTCCTTTTACATCCTTTTGATTCACGATAATCGCTAGGAAAATACCTAAAGCTACTTGAAAGGTAGTAGCAACAAATGTCCATACCAACGTCCACGACAATACGGATAAGAAGGTATTACGCCATATATCAACTTTAAAAATTTCGATAATATTTTTAAACCCAACCCAATCAACTAGCTTTGCCGGAGGAGAATGATAAAGATCGTAGTTTGTGAATGCTAGTAAGACGACGAAAATAATCGGAAAAATGACGACAAACACTAATAGTAAAAATCCTGGTGACATAATTAAATAAGGAAATCCATGATCAATAAGGTTACGGTATTGCTCCTTAATAGTACTAATGGTTTCATGACGATCACGTTTTTCCCCTATTTTATAAGCATCACGCAAATTAAATAGGTAGAAGCCAAGACCAAAAACGAGAACAATTATGGCTAAAATCCCATAAACCAAAAGGAAAATAGAGTGATCTAATTGTGGAATCTCTCCCAATGTCACTAAACCCCATAATCCAATATTTAATAAATCGATAAAAACATAAATAAATGCGGCACTCAATACGAAAAAGCAGATACCTTTCAACGTTTGTTTGTTGTAAATCTGCCCTAACCCTGGAATGATAGAGAAAATCAATGCTTTCTTACGGTAACTGGTTGAATAGGAAGACATCCTACACTCCCCTTTCATCATGACAATTAGGCTGCTCAGATGCTTTATCAAGAAAAAAAAGAGTTTTATCTTCATAAAGCATCTAAACAATTTATATAAAGTAGTATGAATAGATAGCAGTACCTCAAAAGCTGAGGTACTGCTATTTTCATTACTTAGTAGATTCAATGTTTGCTTTAATTTGATCAACAGCAGAGTCAAGTGCTTGTTTTGGTTCTGCTTTGCCCGTCACAACCGTTTGCAATGAATCAGCCATTGGCTTCCAAACTTGGCCCATTTCAGGGATGTTTGGCATTGGAACTGCATATTGAGATTGCTCAGCAACCGCTTTTGCCCCTTCATTATCTTTAATCACTGAATCATCTAATAAAGCTTTATTAGTTGGAACTTCAGCCGTTTGTTCAAAACGGTATTTTGAGTTTTCATCATTCGTGATAAATTCTAAGAATTTAGTTGCCCATTCTTGATGTTTAGAAAAAGCAGATACATGCCACCCTTTAACACCCATAAAGGTTTTTACATGCTCACCATTTTGCAGAGTAGGAAGTGCGGCCATACCAATATTAATTCCAGCATCTTGATATGGTTTAAAGGACCAAGGCCCGTTCATAACAGCAGCGACCTTCCCTTCAGTGAAAAGTCCATCCATAGCCGATCCGCCATTTTCACCGATAATACCGTTCGGGAATAAGCCTTCCTTGTACCATTTTTGGATGTATTCCGTACCTTCAACAGCACCATTGTTATTTAAACCGATGTCTGCTGGATCAAGTTTTCCATCATTATTTTTGAAAACATATCCACCCATACCGCCAATGATGCCGTGAGCGAAATAAAAATTATCCCAAAGAGCTAAGAAACCGTAATTTTCACCCTTCGTATTCTCTTTCGCGAAAGTGTAAAGATCCTCTAATGTCTTTGGAACTTCTTTCATTAAATCTTTATTGTAAACGAAAACTGGTGTTTCAGAAGACTTTGGAAGTCCGTATAGTTTTCCATCATAGGTTTGTGCATCAATAGAAGATTGTGAAAATGTGTCTGTAACTTTGCTATCCACTTTAAGTTCCGCAATAAGTCCTTCAGTGGCAACTTGCCCAATTTGGTCATGTGGCAACGTAACAATGTCTGGACCTGTACCTGCAGGACCATCAAGGCGTAATTGATCGCGTTGTTTCGTTGCCATTTCTACTTCTTTGTACTCAATTTTAATTCCATATTCCTTTTCAAAGTCAGCTGCTACCTTTTCAAGCCAACCAGATTTGTCTTTGTCTTCCCAGACTACAAGTTTTTCTGGTTTTGCTGCTGTTTCTTCCTTTTTGTCCGTGTCTTTAGTGCTTGAGACGTCTCTTTTTGGGCCGCAAGCAGCAAGAACACCTAGCATTAAGACAATCATCATAAAGATAGAAAGTGCTTTTTTCATTTTTTCCCCTCCTGTAAAATGTAGGAATATTTTAATGTGTCAAACCGCCTTCTAAATATAAATATTAAGCGCTTACATTTGCGAAATCGGTTGCACAACTACTTTCTATTATATTGCATATATTAAATTTTACAACTAGATTATTAAAATTTTTTAATATTTGAAATGTAATAGTAATAGAGTTTTATTGACAGTAGTATCGTAGTAAAATACCATTATCATATCTAATAATAGGCAGGTGCAGACGAAATTGTTAAAAGAAGCGATCTATCATCGACCAAAAGATAATTATGCATACGCTTGCGCAAACGGAGAATTACATATACGAATCCGTACAAAGAAAAACGATTTAACAGAAGTAAAGATTGTTTATGGTGATCCCTATGATTGGCATGAAAAAAACTGGATGATAACGACGGAAGCGATGAAAAAGAGTGGTTCTGACCAATTATTTGATTACTGGTTTGTATCCATTATTCCCCCCTTCAAAAGGCTCAGGTATGGTTTTATATTGAATGATGGATCAGAATCTTTATGCTTTACAGAGAAAGGATTCTTTCCAGAACCTCCGTTAGATGAAACAGCCTATTATTTTTGCTTTCCGTTTTTGCACAATGTGGATGTTTTCCAGGCTCCAGCATGGGTAAAAAATACGGTTTGGTATCAAATTTTTCCTGAAAGATTTGCAAATGGGAATAAAGACAATGATCCTGAAAATGTACTGCCATGGGGAAATGCAGAGCCAACATCAAGCAACTTTTTCGGCGGAGATCTTGAAGGTATTATCCAAAATATCTCTTACTTAAAAGAGCTGGGGATTGGTGGAATTTACTTAACCCCTATTTTTAAAGCCTACTCTAACCACAAATACGATACGATTGATTACATGGAAATCGATCCACATTTTGGAACGAAGGAGATATTAAGAAAATTAATAGAAGTCTGCCATAAAAATGGCATTAAAGTGATGTTGGATGCTGTGTTTAACCATTGTGGATTTTATTTTCCTCCCTTTCAAGATATGCTAAAAAATGGGGACAATTCCCGTTTTAAAAATTGGTTCCACGCTCGTGAGTTTCCGTTAGTTACCAAACCCAAAGCAAATTATCATACTTTTGCCTTTACACCTTTTATGCCGAAATTAAATACAGAAAACCCAGAGGTAAGGGAATATTTATTAGAGGTTGGCCGCTACTGGGTAAGAGAGTTTAATATTGATGGCTGGAGACTAGACGTAGCAAATGAAGTCGACCACAATTTTTGGCGGGAATTCCGAAAAGAAGTAAAGGCCATCAAGCCAGAATTGTATATCCTTGGGGAAATTTGGCATGATTCAATGCCTTGGCTTCGCGGTGATCAATTTGACGCCATTATGAATTATCCTGTTACAACCAATATTCTTAATCTATTTGCCAAGCAAACGATTACGGTAAAGGAATTCCTTGAAAATATGACATCGGTTCTTCATATGTATCCGAAGAATATCAATGAGACTGCCTTTAATTTAGTTGGTAGCCACGATACACCACGAATTTTAACAGAATGTGGTAAGGATATTGATCGAGTAAAGCAAGTCTATACTTTTTTGCTTACTTTTATTGGAACACCGTGCATTTATTATGGAGACGAAATTGGCATGATGGGCGAACAGGACCCCGGCTGCCGCAGATGTATGGAATGGGATAAAAACAAACAAAATAAGGAGCTTTTTGAGCATATTCAGAAATTACTCCAGTTACGGAGGGAAAATCCATTACTTTCGAATGAAGGGGAACTCTCTTTTATTGATCCTGAATATCACAATACCTGTCTGGCTTACACGAAATCTATTGGGGAAAAGACGATTATCGTTATTTTAAATACAGGAGATGAAAAGGTACGCTATACACTTCCATTCCAGTTGGCCCCAATAACCGTTAAAAATCTTTGGGATAATAAAAAAATGGTCTTTTCGGGCGATGAGTTGACAATCAAGTTAGATAGTAATGGTTTTAAGATTTTGGAATTAACTAATTGAAAATAAGGCAAGAAGAACCTCAATACAAACACAATATTGAGTAAGGTAAAAAATCGAAATGAATTTATGATTGTACTGAAACTAATGGAAATAACTCCGAATCCTTCATTCACTGGTTTAAATGATCACTTATAAGCCTGATGGGATTATTCATAGTTAATACAGCAGTGTTAATCCGTTACAAGAAACGTAAAAAGGCAACACCCAACTGGGTGATCTGCCCCAATAAAGTTAGACAAATATTTTTATGCAACTTTTAAGACTTGAGTTCGGTATTCCACCGGACTCAGGTCTATTAATTTTGCCTTCATTCGTTTGTGATTGTAATAGTGAATATAATCAGCTAATTCCCGTTCAAAATGCTCTATACTGTCAAATTCCTGTAGATAAAGAAGTTCGGACTTTAATAAGTCAAAGAAATTTTCCATGACTGCATTATCTAAACAGTTACCTTTTCGGGACATACTCTGTGTAAATTGGTGCTGTTCTAGTGTTTTTTGATATTGTCTAATTTGACAATGCCAACCTTAATCTGAGTGAAGCGTCACTTGGTCTCCTGGCTGAAAACGTTCAATCGCTTAGTCTAACATATCTCCCACCAATTTATAAACAGGACGTTTCATCACGTTATACGCAATGATTTCATTTTTAAGTGTATTTGCTCTAGTTTGCTATCTTGAATTTTGCCTTGATAATCTTAATCTTATGAGCATTTTTGAACTGTGGTAATATATATTTTTGAAATAAATGAATAACATCATCATTGATATCAACAATGGTAATCCTATCAACATTTTCTTTTTCAGAAATCATATACGCATAATAGCCAAGCCCAAGCCCAAGCCCAAGCCCAAAAGCCAGTACGTTTCCAAATGCCTCATCAACATTCATCGTTTCAATTTCATTTGGTGTGATGGTCATCCAGATTCGATTATTCTCTAGAATCGTAGGAAACATGAATTCATTTTCGAAAAAACCGATCTGTGGAATCTGTCTTCCCTCTTTTGTTTGGATAATATCATTACAAACAAATCCTTCAAAAGGTTTATATCGCTCATATTTTAATTCACTATTACCGATTTTTATCGTTGGTATCTTGATATTTTTATAATATGGATTGTTAGCATATTCATTTGCGTCAAGTTTATAAATCATCTTCTGAAAATAGTTGTTGAACAAATCCTTTTCGTCAACATTATCGACAATATCAAGTCCGAAAGCAGCAGATAATAGTACACCGAAAGCATGTTCATATGAGACACCATATCTAACAAGCTCATCTATCTCTTCTTTTTCAATAAAGTCAGGTGCATGATTTAAATAATTGCTTAGTAAAGCAATTATTTTGTAATTATCTTTTATTATTTCATTTTTTATAACGCTATTGCTTTCCAAATCCTCATCCGTTCTAGGTTTAAAATAAACGCTCAACAAAAAACTTCACTTATTAAAAAGTTTTCTCAACTCCATTAAATCCATTCGGGAAGTTAAAGATCCAATTTCGGTTGTTGCTGCAGCACCAACACGATTAGCAAATTGAAGATACTCCGTTAATTCCGTTTTCCCTTCAGGCATTCCCTTTTCGTGGAAGCAATATAAAAGTCCGGACATAAAAGCATCTCCTGCACCGGTTGTATCAATTGCATCCACCTTCGGAGCGCGGCTGAAAACTTTGTTTCCATTCATCACTCCACAAGCCCCTTTCCCTCCCATCGTGATAAATAGGTAAGGAATATCCCATTTTGATAATTTTTCCAATCCAGCCTCAAGTGAATTTGTTTCCATTAAAAAATTCAACTCATCTTCAGCCAACTTGACGATATTAGCATGTTTAAGGAAAGAAACCACTGTTTTACGGCAATGGTCCTCGCTCTCCCACCGTTTTAAGCGAAGATTGGCATCAAAGGCGATTAGATTGGAAAATTCTTTAGCATACTTTAGTGCGGACTCGGTTGTCTTCTTGGGTTTTTGTTGAAAAAGGGTGCCGGAGCCAAAATAAAAAATTCTTGTCTTTTCAAAAACGTTTCTTCTTAATTCGTCTTCTCTTAAAATTTCATCTGGAGTATGGTTTATATAGGAATGGAAGTTTCGCTCACCGCTTTCTGTCAGATGTACATAGACCCCACACATTCTTTTCGTATCAGAACGAACAGAAAAATCAAGATTGACTCCTTCCTTTTTTAATTCTTGTTCCACAAATTGACCGATTGAATCTGTCCCCAATTTACACAAATAATAAGCAGGCAGCCCAAGTCTGCTTGTTCCGACTGCCAGGTTAACAGTAGCACCTCCTAACAGATGTCGGAATTTTGTATTGGAACTATCAGTTGATATATAATCTACAAAAGCTTCTCCTAGTGATATAACTCCTTGTTTTCCCAAAATAGTCCTCCTTCTGGAAAGTATAAAATACATTATAAACTATTTTTAACTTAGTTCTGGTGACCCATAATAAAAATCCCTCAAACTCTTAGTCTGAGGGATTATAAAACGCACTTCACTATTCATTTTGCAGGCAATTTAAATACTTAGTGAATTCCCACCGCATTAAATCCAGCATTCGCTGCAGTCACTTCCTCGCTGCCTTCACCATAAAGATCAATAGCAGAATGAACAATAGCCTGACGGGCATCGCTGAAATCGGAATTAGAGGTTAAATAGACCGTTAAAGCACGATAGTAGATCTGCCCTAATTTTTCCCTGCCGATTTCTTGGCCAATCAAGTAGGCAGCATGGTTTGTAATCGAGGAGTTAACATGGACACCGCCACCATCAACAGAAGTTGGCATATGATAAAACTCGTCCATATGGTCTGGATAGACTCCGCCATTTGTGCTATACGCCCTTCTTTGCTCGTTGCTAACGACAACACTGTTTGGATTACTTAGGCTGCGCAATACGGTTACACCTTCAGCTTTAGCAGCCGGTGCCATAATATCCTCACCCATTTCCCAATCACTATCATCAACAAGAGCACCAAAGACGTCTGCAAAGGATTCGTTTAACGCTCCAGATTGATTGCGATACACTAAATTAGCAGAGTGAGAGATAACACCATGCGTCATTTCGTGGGCAGCCACATCAAGACCAGCTGATAGAGAAGTCATGAATACACCGTCACCATCACCATATGTCATCCAACGACCATTCCAGGAGGCATTATTATAATTGTTACCATAGTGAACTCTAGAAATGATTGCCATTCCTTCCCCATCAAGGGAATTGCGCCCATGCTCATTTAGGTAATACTCATATACCTTTTCAGAATTATAGTGTGCATCGACCAGCGCTCGATCATAGTCGCCGATAAACGCTGCAGAATTCCCTACATAAAGAGTATCATTACTAGAAGTATTATCATTTTTTGCGTCATACGTTACGATTCCTTCAAGGTTCTCATGCGAGTAATCTGCTAATGCAAACTTCGTTCCCGCATTCGGTTCTTTTACTTGAGTAATATGTAATTCCCTGTGTTCACCATGTACACCTTTTCCAGCACCTTTTTGTGTTTTCACTTCATCAGCATGCATTAAGCCATTATACTTGTCGATGACTTTTCCTGTTTTTGCATCCACAAAGACAAACCAGTTTCCAGGCTCATCCCCCATGAAGTTAACATTTAGTTTATAGGCTGTATAATTTTCCCCTTCGAAAGGAAGGACAACAAGCTCAGTAGTTGGCTCATAGGTCAGCTCTTCAGGAGCATTGACAGATGATAAAGCCGTCTTTAATGCAGTATCACTACTTAAAGAGGCAGCCGTGTCTACTGCATTCTCGGCAATCGTCTGATTTACTCTTCCGTTGACGGATACCACTTCATTATTCTCATTAAAATGAACCACAACCTCGGCTCCTTCAACATTTACTCCATTTACTGCCTGATTAAAGCGGACGTGGGTCATACCAAGTTTATCTTTTTTTACACTCTTCACTTTTAGATTCTTATCCGGATTATTAATTCCGGTTTTGGCTTCGTTTTTCTTCAAATAATTCAATGCTTCGAAAGAGGTACTTGATGAGAATTTCTCTGCAAATCGCTCCTTCACGAATAATGGAACACTTGCCTTCTCATTCCATTCCTTAGAAGCTTGTACACTATTAACGACCTTTGTATCAGCCGGCTGCGCAAAAACACTACTAACTGGGATAGAACCTACCAACATCGCTGACGACAGAGCTACAGGTATAATAAACTTTTTCTTCATCACTCAATACCTCCTATTATTTTCCACAGAGTTTATTATAGGTTAGTAGAATTTAAATAGCATGAATAATTTTAATTATTTTAATATTATAAATATATGGAAAAATAAGCCTATTTTATATCCTAGGATAGGTATAATCTACCAATCGCCATCAGCTTCCATAACAAAAAAATCCCCCATACTTTTTTGTCTGAGGGAACATAAACGCACTTCAATTTTCACTTAAATCTACTAAAACTATTCATACCCAGCTATGCATTTCAATCAAAGCTACTGTCTCAACGAATGTTGATCGTATTTGGCAACATACGAGATGTAGTTCTTACTTACCTAAATGGATTATAAAAACGATTTCCATCCAAAAAGGTAATGATCATTGAAAAGACAAACAAAAGGACATTAAGCATAATGGCTAAATAATCTGTTTTTGTAAAGGGTCTCTCATGGTACCATGATCTTCTCTTTTGACTGCCAAAGCCTCGAAGCTCTATTGCAGCACTTATTGTTTCAATCCGATTGAGGCTTGAAAAAATTAACGGCATTAAAATGGATGATGCATAGCGTAATTTTTTGGTCAATTTTTGTTTTTTTGATAAATCAATCCCTCGTGCCTGTTGAGCGAGTGAGATGTTCTGATAATCCCGCTGAATATCTGGAATATATCGCAGCGCAAGAGCTACTGCATATGCAATTCGATAGTTTACTCCGATTTTATTAAGAGAAGCTGCAAATTCACTGGGATGTGTCGTGACCATAAACAACAAGGCAAGCGGAATAATGGTCAAATATTTAAGCGTTAAATTAAATTGGTAGAATAGCTGCTCAGCGGTTAAAGTATAATGTCCAATTATGTGAAGAAACTCATGCTTCGTATGATACATTTCAACACCATGCATCGGTTCAAAAAGAAAAATAGCAATATTGTTTATAAACAAAAATAATAAGAATATATAGAATACAAAAGAAATATAACGAAATTCGACCTTCGATAAAAGAAAGATCATAATCCCTAATATAAACATAACAACAAGTATCCTAGTATCATAGGTTATCATTGCTGTTAGTGACCAAAGAATAAAACCTATCAGTTTAGCAGCTCCAGTAAGACGATGAATCGGGGATTCTTGATGAATATAAGAAAGAATTTTATGATTCATAGCTGTCGGGTCCTCCGATCAAAATGAATGAAGCGTTTGACAAAGTCTCGTTGGTCAAAAAAATCTGCTTTTTTAGCTAATTGATAGAGTGATGATTCTTTTAAATTAGCCAGACGGATAACGTCTTCATCTGTAAGGATGTTGGCAGGTTCGTCTTCTTTTATCTTTTGTCCCTCTGATATTACAATGGCTCTGTTTGTATATTCGAGCATCAAATGCATATCGTGGGTAATCATGATAATGGTGATTCCTTGTTGATTTAAGTTCCACAGAAACTCCATAATTTCGTTATAGTGTTTATAGTCCTGACCGGCTGTTGGCTCGTCCAATAAAATTAATTTCGGTCCTAGCACTAATACGGATGCAATCGTCACTCTCTTTTTCTGCCCGAAGCTTAAGGCTGAGATGGGCCAATTTCTTAATTCATAAAGCCCGCATATTTTTAAAGCATGAAATACTTTATCTTCTATATCTTTATTTGGTACTCCACGAAATTTTAATCCTAGTGCTACTTCATCAAATATGAAATTTTGAGAAATCATTTGATTTGGGTTCTGCAGTACGAAGCCAATATGATCTCCCCGCTCTTTTATGGATTGTTCTATAAGATTTTCACCTTCATATAAGATTTCCCCTGCTGTAGGAGGATAAAAACCGCATATTAACTTGGCAAGGGTTGATTTTCCAGCTCCATTTTTACCGATTAAAGATAATAATTCTCCTTTGTTAATCTTGAATGAAACATCTTTAATAATCTCTTTTGTTTTTGAATACCCGAAATGAATATTCTTTAGCTCTAAAAGAACATCATTTTTTGGTTTTTTCTCGGCATTTCCCACGGTCTCATACCATGCATGAAGCTTCGTTTTATTGACTTCAATGTTTAATGTCTTTAAACTTTTAGGCTTCAGCTTTGGAGTGATAGTACATCCTGCATATCTCAAAGCTGTTAGATAGAGCGGCTCACGGATACCCGTATCTCTTAGCAGATTTGAGCTTAATAATTCATTAGGTGTCAAATCCGCTAATATGCAACCCTCATCTATAATTACAATACGATCTACCTCACCATGCAGCACATCTTCCAATCGATGCTCAATAATAATCGTTGTCTTTCCAGTTTGCTTATGAATACGGTCGATAAGTTCAATCGCCTTTTTCCCTGTTGCTGGGTCCAAATTTGCCAAGGGTTCATCAAATAGAAGAATATTTACATTATCAATCATACTTCCTGCAAGTGTAACCCTTTGCTTTTGTCCTCCGGAAAGGTCCTGTGGTGTTGAATCCAAATGCTCTGTCATATCCACCATTTCTGCAACTCGTTTCACTGATTCAAATAGCTCTTTTTGTGGAACAATTTGATTCTCAAGTTTAAACGCAATATCCTCTGCTGCGGTTAAACCGATGAATTGGGCATCAGGATCCTGTAACACCGTACCAACCATTGAAGATAGTTTAAAAATACTTTCCTCTTTTGTTTCTTTTCCAAAAATCATTAAACTCCCTGAAATTTCACCAGGATAAAAAAAGGGAACCAATCCATTTAAACAATGTCCTAATGTACTTTTTCCAGACCCTGATGGTCCTATAATTAGAATTTTTTCTCCTTCATAAATAGTCAAATTAATACCACTTAGTGTTGGAGAGGACTGTGCCCGGTAGTGGAAACTAAAATTAGTAAATTCAATAACTGGTTTTCTCATTTTCAACTTCCTTCTGTTTGTTAGACTAATTAAAAATGCCGGTGATGGGAGATCACCGACATTCACTTCTTACAATTCTCGAGTCAAGCTGCCTTTTTTAGGACGCGTTTTGGCATATGCTATTGCTAGCAACGTTCCTAAAACACCAACGGTTACTATATTAGCCGCACCCGCTACAAGGCCTTGGATGTATACTTTATTGGCTGGTTCTGCATATATTAGGATATCTAAAGTAGGAGCAATTAAAAACCATGCAATTGAGTTAGTAATAACTTGAATGATATTAAAAGAAATAATAGCTTTTCCACCAAATTCCCCATCCCGAAGGTTGATCCGTGATGCTGCTAATCCTATTAATAATCCTACGACTCCTGAGGAGATAATCCAGCTAAACCAGGGTGCTCCATAAAAAACAGCGTCCTTAATCGTATGACCAATTAATCCAATCAGCAATCCAGCCACAGGACCGTAAAGTAATGACATTAGGGCTAAGAACGCATAAGATGTTTCGACGTTTGTATTTGGTATGCCTGTTGGAATCGAACCAAACCTACTTAAAATTATAAACACCGCAGCACCAATACCGATTGCAACAACAGTTTTAATCGATAGCACTTTCGAATTCATGGTAAGCCCCCCTTTTTTTGGTAATATGAAATATATTTCATATTCAGTTTATTTTAGAGTCAAATAAATTATTATCGCACTTTTATACCATTTTTCAGCTAGGGTTAGCTATATTAAAGGAGACTTAAGAAATCCGGCTCATTCATTGGGCCGGATTTTTTTCAAATTTAACTTACCTTTTGATTTATTAATTGCATAATACTGCGGATAAAAAACATTAGAATAAAGGTGCTAATAAATGTATGCATCCATGTCCATGTATGGTATTCAATTAAATCGGTATATCTTTCAAATAGAACCTCAATGACTGTTAAAGCAGTGGTGAACAATAAACAATATAGAAAAATGCCTTTAAAGCTAGAGTGATACGTTTTTTGATATAAGTAAATACAAACAACGGGAAAGAGAAGATATTCATACAGAAGGCTCGAAGTGAAATAGTTATCTAAAAACCTTATTGGATATTCAAGCATGTTTTCTTCTACAACAAGAACGCCAATTAACGTTGAAAGATAAGCATTCAATAAAAAAATTAAAATCCAGTCTTTGATGAAGGGCTTTCTTAAACTGAATATTAATAGGGTAATTCCAACTAGTAACAATGCCCACAAAATGATTCTTTCCATAAAAAAATCCGCCTTATAGTGTTAATTTCTCCTTTTATTATTACCCAATCTACAAATACATCTCAGTATTCAACAAAATTCGAGCAGCATCCCCTAATCAAACGTTTGATTAAATGTCCAAGAACCCTTTTAAAAAACGAACCTTGGCTAGTCTTGAGGAGAAATTATTGTCGAGGAAATAGTGATGGTTTTCGCTAATCATCTGCAGGGAATCGTGAAAATAACTTTTTTCAACATAAAAATGTATTATACAAACGTTTAATTAGATTCGGTATGATTCTTTCACATAGCAGCATTTTATCTCAAAAGCAGAGAGAAAATTGTCAATCATTAAACAACCAAAACAGCCCCATCTCGATTGAGAGGGGCTTTAAAAGTTTTATTTTGTGTTCATTAAGCAGTGAGTTCACGAATCGTATCAAGCGAGCGATTTAAGAAATCTTGCAACTTCTGTAGGAATGACTGCCCCTCTTCCGATTGCAAAAATGTCGAGACTTTTTCTGCGGTCACACTTAACTGTTCTTTTACTTGATTCCAATCAATATCCATTGCCTTCAGTTGGTTGAAGAAGTCTACTAACATATCTAACTCTGCATCTGTTAATGTAATCCCAAGCTCTGCGGCCACCTGTTCAATTAACGCACGCAAGTCAGCTTCTGTTTTCGGTTCATTCTTGGCGATTTCATCCTTGACTTTTCCCATGAGAGAAGCAGCATTGTCCGCTCCAATCGAGTCACCAAGCTGTGCCGTTTTCACCATTTCTTCATTTGCCATTTTTTTGATTTCTTCCGGAATTTCTTTATTCGTTGTCGCCTCATAAGCTTTCATAATTCCTGTCAAAGCAGCTGTACCTGATACTTCAAACGGAGCAGAAATCTGTATGGTTGCATCCTTTACACCGGCTGTAGTCAAGGCATTGATATACATTTCATCCGTAACCCATGTAATATGGTTTGTCTGAACCTCTAACCCAGAATCCTTCGCACCCATCGTAATACTCGCTGATGAAATCGCACGGGAACCAATTTGTGACTTAGGAATAAACTCCCCTAAATAATCATGCTCTTCTTTATTGGACACCGTAATCATTTGTGCGTTTTCCGGTACCTCTAACTCTGCTAACATATCATTTTTTTGCTGTTCGGTAAGGTTTTCTCCTAATGAAACAATGACATCTCCTTCTACTGCATCTGCAAAGCTTATAGAAGGAATAGAGAGAAGTATTGTTATCGCAAGCATTATTGCAAGTATTCTTCGTTTCATAAAAAGACCTCCTGTTATACATGTAATCATTCAAAAAGAATGGTTCATGTTTCGCCAATAAATCAAATTGACTTTGCATTATCTTAACATAGGGGTTTGGGATTTCATTATAAGAATGGATAACATTTATGCTATTTCTATTAAGATTCTTTCAAGCTAGATAATAATGTTACAGCCTTTAGGTAAACCACAATTTAGTTTAATAAATATAACTAGTAGATTGCGTCCAACAAGAACGTTAGTTCGACAAAAACACGACTATAGTAACTGGTTAAATATATTCTGAATTGTTAAACTATTGGTAACTCCCTAGAATACACAGAAAAACTAATTCTGTCAGGAGGGATACAAATGAAGCAAAGATTACATTTATTTCCGTATCAAGTGAATGCAGTGGTTGAAATGGTGTCTGAGGTGCCAAAAGGTATTGAACTTATTTCGGCTCCAAAAATTTGGGAGAAATCGAAGGGTAAGGGAATCACGGTTGCGATATTGGACACAGGCTGCGATGTTACCCATCCTGATTTAAGTGAGCGGATTATCGGCGGACGGAATTTCACGGATGATGATAATGGAAATCTTGATGTATACACTGACTATAATGGTCATGGAACTCATGTGGCTGGCACAATAGCTGCCACCCAAAACAATAACGGAGTAATTGGTGTTGCACCAGAAGCAAGTTTATTGATTTTAAAGGTGCTTGATAAAAATGGATCAGGACAATACGACTGGATTATTAATGGAATTAACTATGCAGTTGAACAAAAGGTGGATATCATCTCCATGAGCCTCGGTGGTCCACAAGATGTACCTGAGTTGCATCAGGCGATTCAAAACGCCGTTGATAATCAAATACTGGTCGTTTGTGCTGCTGGTAATGAGGGAGATGGACAGGATTCTTCAGATGAATTCTCCTTTCCTGGCAGTTATAATGAAGTCATCAGTGTCGGAGCGATTAATCTAGAGCGCCGTTCTTCTGAATTTTCAAATTCGAATAATGAAGTCGACTTAGTAGCTCCGGGTGAGGAAATCCTTTCAACGTATTTAAACGGATCTTATGCAAAACTAACTGGAACTTCTATGGCAACACCGCATATATCCGGTGCACTTGCCCTTATAAAAGATGTGGCTAACAATGACTTTGAGCGAAATCTGACAGAGCCTGAGCTATATGCACAATTAATAAAGAGAACGGTTCCTCTAGGAAACTCACCAAAACTCGAAGGCAACGGATTGCTGTACTTAACAGTAGAGGACTACTTATCGAATGTGTTCAACGAAAAATTATCTGCCCAAGTGTAAAAAATATAACGAAATAAGTTATTCAAGAATTATAGATTGAAAGAAGAGCAGCCATTAGGCTGCCTTTTGTATTTTTATACTTTGTTAGAATTGTTGTCATAATAGGTATAATTAATTATTTTAATTTTCTGAATTATAAAATAAAATATCGATATAATATGGAAAAGGTGGCGATAAAATTGAAAGCGCTTAAATCAATTGTTATCTGGGGATTAATTGCAGCACTTGGAGCAGCAGGTTTTGCAGTAATGGCCTTAAATAGCGGCGAGAGCATTAATGCAATTTGGCTCTTGACTGCAGCTGTTTGTGTTTATGCAATTTCCTACCGTTTTTACAGCAAGTTTATTGCGAATAAGGTGTTCCAGCTTGATGACAAACGTAAAACACCTGCAGAAATACATAACGATGGGAAAGACTATGTTCCGACAAATAAATGGGTGTTATTTGGACATCACTTTGCTGCCATTGCCGGTGCTGGACCATTAGTCGGTCCAATTCTAGCTGCGCAAATGGGTTATTTACCTGGAACACTGTGGATTGTGGTCGGTGTTGTTTTAGCTGGGGCTGTTCAGGACTTTATTATTCTTTTCGGCTCTATGCGCCGAAATGGTAAGTCACTCGGTGAAATGATTAAGGACGAAATGGGACGTGTTACAGGTCTTATTTCCATGATTGGTATTTTAGGTATTATGGTTATTTTATTAGCTGTTTTAGCATTGGTAGTTGTAAAAGCCTTAGTGGGAAGTCCATGGGGAATGTTTACCATCGCCGCTACCATTCCAATTGCTATTTTTATGGGAATTTACATGCGTTATATTCGTCCCGGGCGTGTTGGAGAAGCTTCCCTCATAGGAATTGTATTATTACTTCTTTCACTAATCTTCGGACAAACAGTTGCGGAAAATCCAACGTTAGCAGCGATGTTTACCTTTAAAGGTGAAACGATAGCTATCATGATGATTATTTATGGCTTTGTTGCATCTGTCTTACCTGTTTGGCTTCTTCTTGCACCACGTGATTATTTGAGTACGTTTTTAAAGGTAGGGACTATCATTGGACTAGCAATAGGAATCATTATTGTTGCACCGAATCTTGAAATGCCTGGTGTTACAAAATTCATAGATGGTACAGGCCCAGTCTTTGCAGGAAATCTCTTCCCATTCTTATTTATTACAATTGCCTGTGGTTCTGTTTCGGGGTTCCATGCTTTGGTTTCCTCGGGTACAACACCTAAAATGATTGAACGTGAGTCACACGCCCGTCCAATCGGTTACGGAGCAATGCTTACAGAATCTTTTGTTGCGGTCATGGCAATGATTGCTGCCTGTGTATTGACACCTGGTATTTATTTTGCCATTAACAGTCCACCTGCCTTAATTGGTACGGATGTTGTCCAAGCTGCCACTACCGTTTCCAGCTGGGGCTTTACCATAACACCTGATGATTTAAAAACACTCGCAACCGACGTTGGGGAGCAAACCATTCTTTCAAGAACTGGCGGTGCACCGACTCTTGCAATTGGTATGGCTGTAATATTTTCAAATGTAATTGGCGGTAAGGCGCTAATGGCATTTTGGTACCATTTTGCTATCCTATTTGAAGCACTGTTTATTTTAACTACGATTGATGCAGGAACACGTGTTGGACGTTTTATGATTCAGGATCTTATCGGTACTGCTTATAAGCCATTTGCTAAAACGGATGCTTTAATTCCAAATATTATTGCAACGGCGCTATGTGTACTGTTTTGGGGTTACTTTTTATATCAAGGTGTTATTGACCCGCTTGGAGGAATTAATACACTATGGCCTCTCTTCGGTATTGCTAACCAAATGCTGGCCGCTATTGCCCTGCTGCTTGGTACGACGGTTCTCTATAAAATGGGCAAAAAAGCATATGTTTGGGTAACACTTCTTCCGACAACATGGCTGCTAATTGTCACTTTAACTGCAGGCTGGCAAAAACTATTCCATGAAAACCCAAAAATCGGCTTCCTAGCACATGCTAAGATTTTTAAAGAGGCATATAATGATGGAAAAGTGCTGGCACCTGCAGCGTCACCTGCACAAATGAAACAAGTTCTGATAAATGATTATGTTGATGCCACGCTATGTGCGATTTTTATGGCGGTTGTCATCGTAGTATTAATTTCTGCGATTAAGATTTGGTTTAAAATTATTAAAAATCACAAATTACCATTGCATGAGACTCCGCCTGTACCTCGCGACGGAGGGGATTTGAAAAATTATGCTTAATAAATTCAAGGAAATCCTTTCATACAGAAAGCAATTCCTCAGTCTTCTTGTCGGCGTCCCAAGTTACGAAACATACGTCGAGCATATGAAAAAGCATCATCCCTGCGATTCTGTAAAATCAAGAAAAGAATTTTTCTGTGAAGCACAGGAAGCCCGTTACAACGCAAAAGGCGGTAAAGTCTCAAGATGCTGTTAATGAAAAAAGAACAAAGAAAGTAAAATTTTCACCTTTCTTTGTTCTTTTTTATGACTTCACGCTGTTCGCCTGTTTTCAAAAGAATTTAATTTGATTACAAGAAGTAAAAACCTGACAGTAAACTTAAGGTTTTATGATAACTTAAAAAAAGACCTTATCGATTGAATTGATAAGATTTATCCCTCACAATCACATTTCATAATTAATCTTTTCTTACAAGTAACAGCATTCGACATGTCCGGAGTGTATGTGGCAACACATGAGTGCTGGTGGGTTTATTATTCTTAAGACCTTTTTTTTCAGAAAACAGACTTTATCAAAACTAAGTTGCCGGCTGCAAAGGAACTTGAAACTGAAAAAATAAATACACATGAGTTGATGTGATTCATTTTTTCTCTAACTTTTTGAGAGTTATATCATTTCACTGTCCCCGTCCCATCAACATTCTTACTCTCAAAGTTATCAAGCAATGCACGCACTTCATCTGTTGATTTCGTGTTCATCAATTGATTTCTTAATACACCAGCTCCAGGGAATCCTTTGACATAAATTTTGAAAAAGCGATGAAGCCCTGTAATAGAACGTGGCAGTAGTTCTGCATATTGATCTTGAAGATCAAGCTGCAATCTTAAAAGATCAAGATATTCTTTACTGCTATGCTCTTTGGGTTCTTTTTCAAAAGCAAAAGGATTTTTAAAAATACCTCGCCCAATCATAACGCCATCAATACCATATTGTTCAGCAAGCTGCAGCCCAATTTGACGGTCAGGAATGTCTCCATTGATTGTTAACAGCGTATTTGGTGCGATAGTGTCACGTAATTTTTTAATCTCCGGAATTAGCTCCCAATGCGCATCTACTTGGCTCATTTCCTTTCTTGTACGTAAATGAATAGAAAGGTTCGCAATATCCTGTTTTAAAATATGCGTTAGCCACTCCTCCCACTCCTGAACCTCCTTATCGCCAAGTCGTGTTTTCACGCTGACAGGCAGTCCGCCCGCTTTTGCTGCTTGAATAAGTTCTGCCGCAACGTCTGGACGTAGAATAAGGCCACTACCCTTCCCTCTCGATGCCACATTCGGTACAGGACAGCCCATATTAATATCGATCCCTTTAAATCCTAACTCTGCCATACCAATACTCATTTGACGGAAATATTCGGGATTATCCCCCCAAATATGTGCTACCATTGGCTGTTCATCTTCTGTAAAAGTCAAACGACCACGCACACTTTTCATGCCTTCTGGATGACAATAGCTATCCGAGTTTGTAAACTCTGTGAAAAATACATCCGGTCGGCCGGCTGCACTTACTACGTGACGAAAAACAACATCTGTTACATCTTCCATTGGTGCAAGTACAAAAAATGGTCGTGGTAGATCACGCCAAAAATTATCTATCATTTCAAACTCAAATCCTCTCACTATGGATACAACTTCAAACTCTCGGTCAAAAAATATAAAGCCAAATGTTCCACTTCTTTTACACTTATATCATGCTTATTAACTTATAATCAAACACAAGTATTTATATTTTGTGAAAAATCGGCAATGTTTATTTTAACGAAAATCGGTACTGAATGGTATATATTAAATAAAAAAGCAGTTGGTATAGATTTTTTCTATATCAACTGCTTTTCTATAGAATTTAGCTCGTAACCATGAATCTAGTTTTTGTATGCGATTACAATTCTCCTGTAATGGAAAAAAATGAATGCTACTGCGACAGAACAATGAAGCGTTTAAAACACCGGTTTCTTCTAAAGTAACAGCAGATATTCCAATATTCCTTTGCACCCTTATTTCATTTAAAGACCTTAAATGATCCATCTACTCAGACATTTATTTTTGAGAGTGGTAACCATTTGATCTTGTTCTGATAAACGGATTTTTACATTTCAGAATAACCTTTTCACTTTATAATAATGAACAGTTGTTTTGTCCTACATTTATTACCAACTTCAATTATTGATTTCCAGAAAAATAAACACCCTTAATCCGATTGAGTATCGAATTAAGGGTGTGCCTTATTTAATAAGACTCTTTTTACCCTTTGGTTACTTAATTGAGTTAGGTTCATATAAATTTAATTTACAAAATGGAATAATTACTTTCCTTCATATCTGTAATAAACATATGCCCAGGAGCATGTGTAATCATAATATCAGGTTTACTGGACATGGCAACGGCTTGCGGTGTTACTCCGCAAGCCCAAAATACTGGGAGTTCTCCTTCTTTAACTGTTACAGAATCACCAAAGTCTGGCGTAGCTAGGTTTTGAATTCCTATTTCTTCAGGATTACCAATATGCACGGGGGAGCCATGTACTGCAGGGAATCTGGATGTTACCTCGACTGCTCGAACGACGTCAGCGCCTGCAAATGGTCGCATACTGACAACTAAATTCCCTTGAAACACTCCTTCTGGTTGACAAGGAATATTAGTGATATACATCGGCACATTTCGGTTTTCTTCAATATGTCGAATAACAAGGCCGTTTTCGATTAAAGAATTTTCAAATGTAAAGCCGCAACCGATTAGAAAGGCTACCATATCTTCTTTCCAATATGCATCGATATTGATTACTTCCTCAACAAGAACCCCTTTTTTATAAATCCGATATTTAGGTAAGTCAAATCGTAGATCGGCACTTGGTGCTGTAAGATTGGGAATTGGAGAACCAATATTCGTTACTTCAATCAACGGACAGGGTTTAGGGTTCCGTTGGCAAAACAAAAAAAAATCATATGCAAGGTCTTTTGGCAGGATGACAAGATTTGCCTTTGTATTCCCCGGTGCTAATCCTGCTGTTGGTCCCGTAATGAAAATTGCATTCCCCATTATGCAAGAGCTGCATGATGACATAATGTACACTCCAACCATGGGTTCTTTCTTCAAACAAAGATAACAAACTCAAACGCGTGAAAAAACATAGCTGATCATTTATGTTCCTCAGATAGATTGGAACGGTAAGGCCCAATCGTTTACGAATCAGATGGACCACTAAAAGAAGCACAGGAATGACAGCAGAAAAAAGGGGCAAGAGAAACTTTCTTTTTCCATGTTCACCCGCCCCACCCTTCAAAACTTTCCCTATTTTCTGGAAAATCCGCATCGAAAATTCAGTGACTGTTGCTGCAATATCCGAAAGACTGTCACGCTCTCCCAGATTCGTACTTAGAAGCTTTTTTCCATAAACAAGTAATAAGGTTTTTCGCGTGTATACTGACTATGCCCTGTTGTCGGATCATTGCCATGGTCCGCACTCATAATCAATAAATCTTCTTCAGACATCTTCTCTAACAAAATATTTAAATAGTTATCTACTAGCATAATATGCTGAGCATAAAGGTTCATATCTTGTGAATGTCCAGCAATATCGGTTTCTTGTACGGTTGCTGCAATAAGTCCTTCATTCATATAATCCATACTATCAAGCACGGATTTCATAACTAGGTCTGTTTCTACTGCTGGGATTTTCTTAGCCCCGTCACAGTCAATTACATCTTGCATTTTTCCAATTAAAGTGACATCTACCCCTTTTCTTACTAGGATGTTTGCTACCTGAGTTTCAGGATTGATATCATAACCTAAGTGACGGCATTAATAACCTTGCCTATCACACCTGATTTTGGGGAGTTTAAACCAACTAAACCGTCTGGACGCCGTTCCACTGCATTTCGAAGTTGCTGAGGTGTAACTTTTTCTCCTCCAAGGGCAATAACTCGGTTAGCATTCACTAATAATTTTCCCAATTTTTAATACCTCATCAAATGAAATGTAGTCTAATGGACCAGTCACATAATAAATTTGTCCTTAGTCGGTTTCGATATTATTTGCCACGATTACTAATCCATTTATCAACAAATAGAGGACAAATCAGAATCAGGGATATTAGTACGAAAGCCTTTTTGTTCCAAAGCGTTTTTCACTTCATCCATAACAGTTGAAAAAGGCGTTGTAAACGACTGCTTAGGATCAGTCCCCATGATTTCATTATGTTCTTGAAAACTATCCGCTCCGAAGTTTTTCAGATTAATTCTTCCATAGCTTGCAATACCACCTGTTCTTTCTATACGGGGATGTTTCACAATATTTTTAACCCCCATTCTTCAAACTGGGGGATTGTAATTTCCTTAACTTTATATTTCTTCTTCCACCGATAATACGTTGCCTTAGGAATGCCTAAGACACTAAGAATATCGATTACTTTAAACTTGGATGAGAGATCTCTACTACTTGTACAACTATTTGCAGCTTCAACTCCTTTCGATCTCCTGGTACTTTTTTAAGATGCCAATCGAGCCTCTAACTGTTTATTCTATAGTTTCAATTGTTCAAGCTCACTCATTCCTCCGTTCCCTTACCGTAGGAATATTGTTTTCCCACTTGTTGAGAAAACCAATAGGTTTGACCTGTTTTGTACCATCTCCACCATGTTTTAATTTGGGGCTTATTTTAACCCCAGCTGCTCCATAATTTCTTTGTTTGTCTTTCCAGCTTGTTTCATCTTAATCGCTTCCCACTTTATTTCTTCTGGGTAATGAACTCTCGTGCTCATAGAAAAACACCCTCCTAAGAATCATATTGTATAAATACGGTTCAGGGGGGTGTTTTTTCCTTGTGTCATTTATCTGAGTCTCTACAAATCATTAGTCGGTTGGTTTTTATATTAGAAATCGTGCATTTATATTTTAGGCAGTGTTTTAATTCTTGCTATTCCACACAACTGTATTATCTTCGATTATGGTTACCGTACCACGCTGATTATTAAACTCATTTAATCGATTGGCAATGTCTAAACAATCTTGGATGCTAGTTTCAATTGCTTCACCAATTTCACTGATTACTGCTGGATGGATCGTAACCCGTTTAACACTAAGTCTTTTATTAGAAGTAGTTAGTTTGATTTCTGCAATACAGCTTTGGCGGTTTTCTGGGAGCTTAGGAGGGAATTTAATGGTACAGGAAGACATATCCAGCCCTACTCCTGAGTATTCGTAATGAGAAATGTAGTTTCCAAGACTGTAAAGCACAGGCACTTCTTTTTCATCTTTGCCTTTGAATGCTTCCATTCCATATGGAGCATGTGCATGGTGCCCAAGTATAATATCGACACCAGCATTGGCTGCCCGTTGCGCAATGATTGGTTGATATTCGGCAATCACACCTTGATATGGAACACACCACTGAGGCGGTACACCCCAATGAAGAGCTAATATAACGAAATCTGCTTCCCTATTCGCCTCCTCAATCACTTTTTCAAGTAATACTAGATCTTCCTCAAACGGTACTGATTTAATATACGGAGCTGTTCCAGGCTGCTCCAAATCAAGACTTGGTCCTAATTCATAGAAGGATGTAACCCTTACACCCGCTATACCTGGACGATTGTGCATGGCCTGGAATCCTGGTGACAGCGTAGTGGCCCAAGATAGGAATGCAATTCTATGATCGCCTGCTTGAAAATATACAGGTTTGATGGCTTCTTCTAGATTCCGGCCTCCTCCAGCATAGCTTACGCCAATTCGATCCAGCTCTTCTTGTGTTTGAAAAAGTCCCTCTGGGCCCCAGTCCATCGTGTGATTATTAGCAATCGAAACGGCTGTAGGATTCAACTCTTTCAGCCATTCCCCTGCTTCTATTGGCTGTTGCAATCGAAATTGCTTATCAGCGGGAGCACCCGGTGTATGCATGATTGGCGACTCCAGATTTCCAATTCGAATATCCGCAGCATCCCATACACCCCTAAATAATTCCTTTCCAACTTTCTGCGATAGAGTAATATCACCTACAGCAGCAATAGTGATTGATGACATATGGACAACCCCCAATATTTATTTTAGAAAAATGGCCCTTAAATGAGCGGCCGTTTATATCCTCCATTGGCTGTTTGGAATGTATCGGCGATACGATAAATGGTTGCTTCATCATGGTGACGCCCGATGAACTGAAGACCTACAGGTAAGTTTTCAGATGCCGTAAGGCCGGCGGAAACCGTTAATGCAGGATTACCCGCAATGTTAAACGGAATGGTTCGTTGGAGATAATCATATGTTGTATCTTCAAATGATGGATCACGTTCCGTTGCAGGACTTGGTGAGGTTGGGCATACAAGTACATCGAAACGATCGAATAGACTGTCGATTTTTTCAGCAAACTTTCTTTTCTTAGCAAGTGCTTCTACATAACTTACAGCTGGTATCTTGAATCCTTCTGCCAAAACGATCTTGGTTCCTTCTGCGTAATCGACTGCACGTTCTGGATACCACTTCTTATGATGGAAGGATCCTTCTGACATCAATATTGGAAGAGCGATTTCGCCTATGTTTGCAATTTCAGGTATTTCGATGTCCACGACTTCAGCACCTAATTCAGCAAGCTGATTAATCCCAGCATTCACCAGTTCTCTTACCTCTGGATGAATGGCAGATAAGTCGATTAAAGAACGGATAACTCCTACTTTCATACCTTTAATCGAACCGGTAAAAATAGAATTAAAGTTTACTGGGATAGAAGAAATACATTCCAATACAATGGCATTATCGCGAACGGTTCTCGTTAACGGCCCAATATGATCCAATGAATGGGATAAATGGAATAATCCCTCACGCGAAACTCTATCATAGGTAGGCTTTAAACCGACAACCCCACAAAATGAGGATGGCAGGCGAATTGAGCCCCCTGTATCGGTTCCAATCGAGGCGAACCCAATTCCGGCGGCTACGGATGATGCTGAACCCGTACTTGAACCGCCGGAAGTTCTATTGACATCCCAAGGGTTATTACACTGACCATAATCAGAATGAACAGAACCATAAGCAAATTCAAGCATATTGTTTTTACCAAAAATAATCGCACCCGAAGATTGTAGCGCTGTATATAGATACGCATCCTCATCTGGAACATGGTTTTGTAGTATTCTTGAGCCTAATGTCGTTTTGATTCCCCTTGTGTTAAAGATATCCTTAATCGATATAGGCACACCGTACAATTTGCCGACAGCTTCTCCCTTTAGAAATACTGCTTCTGCTTCTTGAGCTTTCTTTAGGGCGGCTTCTGCCAACACTGTTATAAAAGCATTTAACTTAGGCTCGAGTTCATCCAAACGTTCCAAAGTTGCTTTTGTTACCTCAACCGGTGATACCTCCTTACGGCGATACAACGTTCCAATTTCATCGATTGTTTTAAATAGTAAATCTTTTGCACTTGTTATGGCCATGTCGGTTTCTCCCCCATTTGTCAGGCTGGTCTGGACGAGCCTTAAATGCTACATTCTTTCTCGTAAAAAGGAGTGTCAGCAAGCTCCTGACACTCCCAGCAGCAGACACTCTTAAGATAGTAATTCCCGGGCTTGTTGAATGGCCCAAATGACACGGTTTTGGCCGCGAGTTAAATGAGTTTTTAAAACCTTATACTCATGAGTTCCTTCTTGTACCTGTTTAAAGTTTAAGGCAGGTGCAATGTCTGGCAGGGCTGGAACATTAAGAGCAGGATCATGCCAGAATTTCCCACGCTTTGTGAAGTTGATTGGAACCAAGATTCTCGCTAATTTTTCAATGACTTCATTTGCTTGTTTTACTACAGGGTTGCTGATCTCCAAACCTTTTAATGTGTTTGCTTTGTCATAGAATGCTAGTAAATCTTCGCGAAGTGCAGACACTTCATTTAATGCTAGAGTAAAATCAAAATTGGAGCCTGCTGCGTCCTGATAGGATTTAATCGTATTCTCAAACTCATCCGCGGTCTTCACAAAATTAAATGGATGAACCGTGCTATTAACTGCACGTAACACCCCAGTAATATAGACTTTAATGTCCTTTACAAGGATATCTAAATCCGCTACATGCATTAAATCTTCTTCTGTGTGCCATTCAATGTTTGCTCCACACCCACCTACAGGATAGTAGCCTTTTTCTTTTAGAAGCTCCTCTGGAATGCTGGAAGAAAGCATAAAGAAGGAAGTAATACCAACGTTGTTAAATGAATAATCACCTGCACGAAGTGGTCTTGATCCTTTTGAAGGAAGATTGACAGCATCGGTAATAACATCTGTACAGAATTCATCTACTTCGCTCATCCACATCATATACTCATAAGAAGTAGCCCAGCGGCATCCTGGAGAGTCACAGTTCACCTGTGCAATACAATTTTTATCTAAATCTAATCCGAATTGGTCAACGAACCAGCTCGAACCTGCATATCTGCCCGTTGAATGACCTGTCCAAACTGCAATTCGCACACTTCTCTTTAACTTGTCGCGGTGCTTATAAAAAATCCGTGCCATTTCTAGTAATGCAGCATTCCCGGTAGCATTATCTCCGATTCCTTCATGCCAAGAATCTAAATGTCCATGTAGGAGAACATATTTTTCTGGTTCTTCTGTTCCTTCTATAAAAATATCGATTACTGGACATTCCATCCAGCCTTTTTCAAGATATGTCTTGAATTCAATCGTTACGCTTTCTTTTTCAATTAATGCTTTTAACTCATCGCCATCGTTTTTATTGATCGCAAGGACCGGGATGGTTGGTTCGTTATTCATGTTTTCTAAATCCGGTGCTCCCCAGATTGGTGTACATATGCCCTCGTGAATGTTTTTGCCAGGGTTGATGAAAATCATCGCATTTACTCCCTTTTCGGCAAATTCCCTTACCTTTCCTGGCATCGCATACCCTTCAGTAAGGACGATTTTTCCTTGTAAATCTCCTAAGTCGCCATCTACTGCCGTTCCGAAAATATCATTAATGCCTTTTGCATATCCTGTAGATATGTAAACAAGCTCGCCACTGACTGAATCATCACCGGTTGCAATTGAAAAAGAAGGTGTTTTAACGCGAATTTCTTTTTCAAACGGAGCGGTTACTTTTAGATAAGCCTTTTTTGGAACGCTTAAATATAATTCAGGGTGATGGACCTTATGAGGTACACCCCATTCTTGTAGATAATTCTTTAAAAAGTCAGCGGCAATTCTTTCATCCTCACTTCCAGATTCACGAATTAAGGTACTGAATCTTTCTAGCACCGCTTTAGGAACCTCCGTATTAATTTCATCAAGTAAGCTTTTCTCAAGAGCAATATTTGTAACAGTTGCCATAGATATTTTCCCCTTTCTCGAATTCATGGTTTCATATACTATACATGCAAGTAATGTGCCAATTTATCAAACTACAAAAGTCGTAGAAATAAAGAACTCATCGGCACATAGGATTCGTTTTTAGGGTCTAATAGGCTAAAAAAGGCTGTCCAATTAGGACAGCCTTTTCATTACTTTTTCGTTTTCACTTATGATTCTCTCCATTTCTTTCATGGTATTCATACCCATTTGGGTTATTTTGCTTCCCTGGCCTTTTGTTCCAGATTGAATAAATCCTAAATCCCTCAACGTTTCCATTCTGCGCCGAACTTGTTGATCCGTTAACATGACTCCTTTTTCTTTAGCGTACGAAACAATTTTCCCTCGGCCTATGCTTTTCCGCTCCTGAATTGCTTCTAGTAAACTACATAGAATCGTATGAAAATCTATCAAGTCTCCTTCTTTAGTCAGCTGCAAAAGGGTATCATCTATTTTTACAGTTGGACCAGTATGGCGAAATTGTTCTGGTAAATCAAAAAAAGTGATAACGTTATTTTCCATCACTGTAATCATGTATTGGACAACACTTGCCAGTTCTCTTACGTTACCAGGCCAATCATAATTCACTAACTCATCCAAGACATCGTCCGATATAGCTGGAATGCTTGGACAATATTCTTCAAAAAAATGAGTGATTAATTCCGGAATATCCTCTTTCCGATCTCTAAGCGGCGGGACGCGCAGCGGCAATACAAATAATCGATAATAGAGATCCTCGCGAAAGCTTCCTTCTTCGACCATTTTTTTTAAATCCTTATTTGTTGCGGCGATCACACGTACATTGACTGGGATGATGCTTCTCCCACCAACCCGCATCACTTGTTTTTCTTGCAATACGCGTAACAGCAGCGTTTGAAGGTTTTTTGGTGCATCCCCTATTTCATCGAGGAAGATGGTACCATTATGTGCTAATTCAAAAAGTCCTTGTTTACCACCTTTTACTCCGCCAGTAAATGTCCCTTCTTCATATCCAAAAAGTTCACTTTCGGCTAATGATTCAGGTAGCCCGGCAAAATTCACGGGAATAAATGGGCCGTTATGACGGGATGATAGTTGATGAATAGAATGGGCAAACAATTCCTTTCCAGTTCCATTTTCCCCTAATATTAATACGGTCCGGTCTGTTTTAGCCAGCTTGTTAATAATATGCAAGATATCCTTCATTCGCTGACTTTTACCAATGATATCTGATATCGAATACCTTGAAGAAAACCCCTTTTTTTGTATCTTCTTTCTGATTTCCTGCTCCAAAGCCTGAATCCGTGTTACATCCTGAAAAGCTGTGACGTCTCCACTATTTTTTTGATCGACTACAATGGAACTATTATTGATAATTAATTTTCTTTCGTTAAAGGATATAACATGGTTTTTTTGCGATAAATCATCATTTATGTAGGAATCCAGCTTCAATTTTGGAAGTATTTCTGAAACTTTCTTTCCAATGATCTCATTCTCTGAATGATGCATACCGAGCATTGATTTTGCGGATCTATTTATTTTTATAATCTTCTTTTCTGCATCTGTCGCAAGAATTCCATCATGTACAGTGTTTAAAATCGCATCTAATTGATGATTGAGATGGGCAACCTCTTTAAAGGAATGTGAAAGGTTTCTGCTTAATTTTATGATTTCTTGAATGTATCTGGCTGACTGAATATTGGCTCGATCGATATTGATGTTTAACTTAAGTGAAAGTTCAATGAGAGTTGAAAAATCTAATGGACGCAACCCGATATCGATCATTCTTTTTATCCCTTTTGGAACCATTTCAAGTGCCTCAGGAATAATGGCGATCTCTACTTTTTGATACGTTTTGATTCCAGGGTAATAGGGATAGAACTTTAATTCAAAACCGAGGTTTTCCAAAATTTCGATCGTTTCAGAGGCAGTGGAGGCTAAGTTATTCACTACAAGGCATTCAGTTCCTGCCGGCAAAGAGATTAATTCTTCTAGTCTTGCAATATTTATCGTCCTTCTAGCAATTAAGACTTTTTCTTCGGGGTACTGGTCGTCTAGAAGCTCTTTATTAGAGAGCAATATGATATCAACGTTTTCATAATCTTGACATTGCTCGCGTGATAAAATGGTCACTTTTCCATTAAAAAAGTCAGAAATTTGATTAAAAAACAATTTATATGTACGATTATCCTTCGTGACCGCTAAAATCTTAGGCAACCTATTCTCCCCCTAATTCAACCTATCATAAAGGATATTGTAAAGTTTTTTGATTTTTTAGTCAATGAAGACTATTCAAAAAAATAAAAACAGCCAAGCGGCTGTTTTTACCATTACAATTTTTTTTAACTTATCTTTATTACTATTTTCCCAAAATGCTTTCTCTCTTCCAACTCTCGCTGTGCCTCTGCAATTTCCTCGAAAGGATATACTTTATGAATAGTTGGATGTAATTTTCCGTTCCAAATCAGGTTCGTCACCTGCAAGAAATCTTCCCAATTCCCCATCGGTGCGCCTAGTATTTGACGGTGACGCTGATAAATTTCTCTTATGCTTAAATCAGGCGAATCACCAGCTGTTGCTCCAGATAGGACGATTTTCCCGCCCATCTCTAGGCAGCGCAAGCTTTTCCTTATGGTAGGAGCCCCTACAGCATCAAAAGCGGCACTGACCCCCTGTCCATTGGTCCATTCCATTACTTCTGCTTCCCAATCACCATTTGAATCAAACACCGCGACAGCGCCTTTTTGACGTGCTTTTTGACGTTTCTCTTCCGTACTAGCAATTCCGATTACAGTGGCGCCTGCTGCTGCCGCAATTTCCACCTGGGCCGATCCCAGACCTCCAGATGCCCCAACTACAAGGACCACGTCTGATGGTTTTACCTGAGCAACCGTCATAACGGCTCTCCATGCAGTAGTGTAAACAACTGGAGCAGCTGCAGCTACCTCCGATGGAATGTGAGCAGGTACAGGTATAATATTGCGTGCAGGGGCCACTACATATTCAGCCAAACCGCCCCAAAAATGTTCCCCCAATATTTGATAGTCATGGCACATACTTGGTTCTCCACGTCGGCAAAAGCGGCATTCATTACAACCGATAGCAGGATTGATGATAACTCTTTCTCCTATGGCAGGTCCGCCTTTCTGTCCAGGGAGCCCTTGCCCATAATATTGAACAGTTCCGACAATATCTACACCCGATATATGCGGTAATGTGATTTCTGGGACCCCAGGTCCTTTTAAGCCCTCTCTTGCAAAAATGTCAAGGTGATTTAATGCAGTTGCCTCAACTTTAAGCAATACCTCTCCAGGCCCCGGCACGGGAGTTGCGATTGATTCATACTTTAGTACTTCCGGTCCGCCATGTTCCCTGATGACAACAGCTGTCATGGTATCAGGAACATGTTTCAGTTTGATATTATTATTAAAATGACTTTTTAACATAGCTTCCCTCCTTCCATCGATTGATTTCTTCATTTATAATGGAGGCTGCTTGTAGCCGCCTGTAGATTGTTGGAAGGCATCACCTACACGATAAATGGTTTCTTCATCAAAGTATCGTCCAATGATTTGCAGCCCCACCGGCAGATTTTCTGAACCAGTATTTCCTGCTGACAGAGATAGAGCCGGATGTCCACTCATATTAAATGGAATCGTGCGCTGAGAAATATCGATATTTCCATCCTCAAAGGAAGGGTCCTTTTCAGTAGCTGGATATGGGACCGTTGGACAAATCAGCACATCCACCTGTTTTAATACTTGATCAACTGCTTTTGTGAACGCCTTTTTCTTCTCTAACGCTTCCAAATAGCTTACTGCTGTAACCTTATAGCCTTCTCTTAGGTTGGCATAGGTGTTTGGAGAATAATCTTTTTCCCTCGAATCAAACCATTTTTGATGATACGTCGAAGCTTCCGCAAGGACAATAGGCATGGCAGCTTCTTCGATTGATTCAATTCCTGGAATCTCTACATCGTAAAGCTGAGCACCTAATTCCTTAAGTTGCTGAATGGCAGATACCATTAACGCAGATACTTCCGGATTCATAATAGAATCGGTTAATGATCGGATGACGCCCACTTTTATCCCGCGAATCTCTCCCCAGGAATCGAAATTAAAGCGGCGGGAAGAAATGTGCTCCAGAACAATTGCATTATCTCGGACAGTCCTAGTTAGCGGCCCGATATGGTCTAAAGAATGAGATAAAGGGAACAACCCTTGTCGTGAAACTGTTTCATAGGTTGGCTTCAGCCCAACAATACCGCAAAAGGAAGATGGAACGCGGATGGAGCCTCCTGTATCCGTTCCGATTGAGGCATATCCAATCCCTACGGCAACTGACGCGCCTGACCCAGTACTGGATCCACCAGCTGTACGGCTTACATTCCACGGATTATTGCATTGACCATAATCTGGGTGTACGGACCCGTAAGCAAATTCAAGCATATTATTTTTCCCAATGATGATGGCACCATTATCCTGTAATGCACTATAAACAAAAGCATCTTCTTCTGGAACAAAGTCCTTCATAATTCTTGATCCAAGTGAAGTACGAATCCCTTTTGTCATAAAAATATCCTTCAATGATACAGGTATCCCAAATAACTTACTGGCATTTTCCCCTTTTACGAAAATCGCTTCAGCTTTTCTTGCTTTCGCCAAAGCTTGCTCACCAAGGACCGTAACAAATGCATTTAGCCTTGGCTCCAATTCCTGTAAGCGGTCTAAAGTTGCTTCCGTAATCTCGACCGGAGATACCTCTTTTTTTCTATATAATGTACTGATTTCTTCAATTGACTTATAAAGCAATTGCTTCGTATCTGTTGAAGGCAATGCAATTTCCTCCTTTTTATCCTGCTATTGTGTTTCCAGACTCCGATGCTTGGACATCTTTAAAAAATGGTTGTAATGCTTGTTTTGACACCGGCTTCGTTAGTAAGCTGACAAACACCATTCCTAATAGACTTACCGGTACACTGATATAAACAGGATCCAATCCAAATGGGTTGCCAAGTGATAACCAAAGTATAGCGCTGCCTATTCCGCCAACCATGGAAGTAATAGCACCAGCTTTTGTTGCCCGTTTCCAGTACAACCCTAACAAAATAGAGACTGCGAAGGATGAACCAATCAGGGCAGCTGCATTAATCCAAATCTGCTGAATTAATGGCAGCGGGTTTAACGCAAACGGTATTGGTAAAATCCCCATAATCAATACCACTATTCTGGTAATCTTTAATTGTTGTTTGTCGCTTAATTTTTTCTTCATTACATTTTTCATAATATCATGAGAGATTGAACTTCCAAGCATCAACAAAACGGCACTTACAGTAGACTGAATCGCTGCTAAAATCGCTGCTAAAAGCAATCCACCCAATACTGGCGGCAATAGATCCATGGCGATTGTAGAGCTGGCTAAATCAGGTGAAGTTAAATTAGGATATAGAACTCTTGCACTAACCCCAAGGATAGCGATAGAAACCGCTACAATTGCCTGAAAAATAAAAGATATACCTACTGCACGACGGATAGTTTTATTATCTTTTATTGAATAAAAACGAATAGCAATAATAGGATATCCGATCATCATGATAAAGAATGACAGAGCGACTGCCGTTAAAGCCGATGAAGGCATCCCGGTGGCAACAAGATTCGGATCAATCGAAGATAATGTTTCATTTAATTTACTAAAGCCCCCTGCCTTTGATACTGCAAAAGGCACCGCAATCGCAAATCCTAGAGCAAAGACAATCATTTGGAGCACGTCTGTATAAGCAATGGCAAATAACCCGCCCATTACAGTGTAAGCAATAAATATAAATGCAATAATTAATACACCCCATGTAATAGGGATATCGAAAACAACATTTAATAAATATGATCCCCCAACTAATTCAGCTACTACTGTCATCCCGTAACAAACTAATAGAATAAGAACAGAAATCACTCGGATGGCATTACTTTCATAGCGGGTTCCTAATAGGTCGGGAATGGTTAAGGCCTTATTAGAATTAAAGAATGCTTTCATTTTAGGTGCAATAAAGATGGCCATGATGACCCATGAAGCCCAAATCGCTGGCCAAATCCAAGCAAAATTATAGCCTACTTGATAGTGGAAGCCCACCGTTCCAATGGCTGTACCGGCACTCATCTGAGTGGCTGCAAGCGTCATACCTCCAACCCAGACTCCTAATTTCCCGCCAGCCGCTAAGAAATCCATTTCATTTTGGATGCGAGATTTCATGTAATATCCAATCCCAATAACAGCGAGCATATAAGCGACAAGAACAGCGATAGCCATTATTTTTTCTCCTCCTTTTTAGTGATCGCTTCGGTGACAACAAAATAGGCGATAATGAAGACACCCATTGTGATCCAAATAAACCAATTAGATGCCGATAACCCCAAAAATGTACCCATTCTTCTCCAACCCCTTCTTGTAATTGTTTCTATATTCCGAAAAATCAGGATAAAATTCTGCTATTCCGTGACGTATTCTTTTGTTCCACAGAAATTTTTAGCAAGAACCGTTAAGATTTTTGTCGTTTGGATTAAATCCTCGATTTCCATGAACTCATCATAACCATGGAGATTATTGTTGTTTGTACCAGGGCCATAATTAATACCTGGGATTCCATTTTGAATAAACCAGCGTGTATCTGATTGCCCTAACATTCCTACTACAGGAAGTGTGGTTCCTGATACCTCTTGAATGGCCGATTGCAATTCCTCAATTAGAGGTGAATTCGCTTCAGTTACGGTTGGATTGGTTTGAAAATCCGGCACTCGCTCTACCTGGATGTTCATCTCTGGATCTTCCATCTGAAGCCTTTCAATCATAGTAAATACCCGATTATAAATATCATCAAGGGTTTGTTCTGGAATCACCCGAAAGTCCACCTCAATCTCACAGGTCCCAGGGACAACATTCACCTTGGTTCCCCCATTGATAACTCCAACATTGACGGTCGTATAACTCATTCCCTCAACTTCTGAAGGTTCATTTTTTAATTGTTCTTGCAGGTTAGTTAATTCTAGTATGACTTTTGCCATTTTTTCAACGGCATTTATTCCCTTCCATTTGAAGGCTGCATGAGCAGGACGGCCTGTTGATTTAATTCTTAACTGAAGAACTCCAGCCATAGCGCGAACGATATGATTGCTGTAGCCTTCCACGACCACCATATCACCGGTAACTAATCCTTGACCAGTGACATAACCTGCTCCTAGAACACCGCCAGTTTCTTCATCACAAGTAGCTGTGATCACAATATCACCGTAAAAAGGAATTCCGGACTTCTTTAACGCCACAGCAGCCATAATATAAGCGGTTAATCGCCCTTTGGAGTCTGTTGCACCTCTTCCATATACCTTACCATTAGCAATGGCTCCTGAAAATGGCGGGTAGGTCCATTGTTCCAAGTCTCCTGCTGGAACCGTATCAATATGAGAGTTAAAAATTAAATTTTTCCCTCCTCCATTCCCCTTCATGACAGCAATAACATTTTTCCGAGGTGTTGGCAGATTTAATTTCCTCGTCTCTTCCTCAGGCACATTGACTACCTTTACCTCAAATCCTAACGATAATAGTTCCTTTTCAAGAAAGTTACAAATTTCCTCATAGTTTCCTGGTGGATTTTCACTAGGAATTTGAATCATTTTTTGCAATAGAGATACGATTTCATTACTCATCGAATCTACTACTTTTTCAATTGCTACATTCATGGTTGCACCCCTTTCTCTTTACAACAATATTAATGCAAGTTCTGTGCCAATCTGTTAACAAGGTTTTTAATATTATATATTAAAGTTTCGATAGGAATTAGGTTCATTTAGGTGAGGATACACGGCCAACTTTTTAACCTAAACGAACTTATATTTGTTTCAAATGACAATTAAAAAAGGGGAAAGAATAACTCCTCCCCTCGAGCATTTACTTCACATCGTCAAAGAATGGCTGAAGCGCTTCTTTCGGCACAGGTTTCGTAACTAGACTGACAACAATAAATGAGATGAAGCTGACCATGACTCCAGGTATAACCTCATTAATCCCCAACGGATTACCTGCTAAGTACCAGAACAATGCTGTGAAGAAGCCGCCGATCATCGAAACAATGGCGCCCGCTGCTGTACCTCTTTTCCAGTTAAGGCCTAGAATTACCGTTGCAAAGAAAAAGCTCGCTGTTAAGGATGCCTGGAGAACGACTATGAATTGAACAATGTCCAACTGTCTTAAGGCCAAGAAAATTGGGATAATTCCTAGTACTAGTACCGCAATTCGGTTTACCTTCATTTTTTCACTGTCACTGGCGTTAGGCTTGATCATCGTGGCATAGAAATCATGTGAAAACGCGGAAGCAGATACCATCATAATGCCGGAAACTGTACTCATTATCGCTGAGAGGATTGCTAAAATAATCAAGGACCCCACAACTGGCGGAAGTATATTAATGGCCATGATGGTAGAAGCAATATCAGGTGTAGGCATATATGGGAAGAGTGCTCGAATGGCCATGCCTGCTGCTGCTACAGAAATACCAACAACTGCTTGGAAAATAAATGAAAAGCCTATTGCTAATTTAACGGTCTTCCTATCTCTTAATGTATACATTCTTGCTAACTCATATGGCGCTGCGGCCATTGCAAACCCAAAGGCTGCACCAAAACCAAGCAACTCCTTAAAACCGAAATGCCAGCTTAACATATTAGGACTAAATTCGGCTAAGAAATTCCCGACAAATTCTGTTCCACCTGCTTGATTAAAGAGCAATGGAAGGGCAGCAAAAAAGCAGCCAGCCATGATAATCGCCTGAACGAAATCACTATAAGCTGTTGCCCTCATTCCGCCAATCATCGTATACAGTAAAGTGATTCCAACGGTTATGATGGCTCCCCAGATGAACGGAATTCCGAATAGTGTCTGAAAAATATTTCCTCCTGCTTGGTACTGTGCAGTTAGGTAAACGGTATAGGCTACTAATATTAAAAGGGCTGATATTCCCCGAGCCGCTTTACTATTAAATCTAGTACCTACATAGTCAGGTACCGTTAACCCTTTAAAAGCTTGGAACTTAGGTCCGACCAGGGTAGCCGCAATTAACCAGCCGAACCAAAGACCAGCCCAAATCCAAAGGAAGCTCCCGCCAGTTAAGTAATGAATACCAAGTGTTCCAACAAATGTACCCGCACTCATTTGTGTTGCTGCAAATGCAGCACCACCTACTAAAGGCCCAATGGATCTCCCTGCTACCAAGAAATCCTCTGTTCCTTTGTTCTTGGTTCCCGACCAAATTCCGATACCAAGAATGACGGCAAAATATAAAACCAACACCACATAAAACGTCGTACTTACTTCAAACATTCAAGATCCCCTCCTTTTAGTTATTTTTCACTTTTAACAGCCCATAGGAAATATCCAGCAATCCAAACAACGGTATAGAGGACAAAAAAGGTAAAGGGAGCACCAAGATTAAACATTTACTACTTCACCACCCTTACTTTTTCTTTCACTAATGATCCAAGCCAAAATAATTCCCAAGATGACAGCCAATCCGAAAAAGGTATATAGATTTGAAGTTGTAAATAACCCTGCAGGGGAAGAACCTGTTGCAAGATTTACGTAACTTGGAACGTTCATCATATCCTCTTTGACCATCCCCGAATCTCCAGAATCAATGATTGGGAATGATTCATGCAGATATTTCCCCTTTGGCAGATTGATACTTAATGAGACTACATTACCATTTCCAGCTGTATTAACAGCAGGTACGACAAATGGAATTTTCTCATTTCTCGTATCTGAAAATTGATAACTTACCGTATAGGTAAATTCTCCTTTACTGCCTTCAGGAAGAGATACTAGTACTCTATTAACAGAATTTCCTTCGTTTAACTCATAGGTAAGCTCTTGATCCTCTCCATTAATCACTAAATCTTCAAACCGCGCACCCCCGATTTTGGTTACGATATGCTCTAATGTTCCCTCATGGATTGCTTCGGAGTTGGCGATCGTTATTTTTTCCGTTACTTTGATAACATCTTCATACATAACTTCAAGGTTTGCGCTTTTTAAAACCGGCGTTGCTTCTTCTGCCGAAACGGTATTAATCGAAAGCAGCATCACGCCAAATAGCAACATGATTATTCTTTTCATTTCACTTTCCCCCTTCATTTCGCTTTTGATCGTTTCAAGAATCCTAGTATCTTTTCTTGACACCAAATTCTGTTAGTTATGAATAATCTGGAAACTAATTCTAAAAAATTAAATACCAATTTCTTTCTCTGATTCTATGACTTGATGATTTTCAAGCTCACCGAAAGTGAACATAATTCGAATCAGACAAGCAATAAAACTGACAATCCAGATTATTTGGAAACTCCCGAACGTATCATAGAGCATACCAAATACATATCCAGAAATCGCTGATCCTAATTGACCAACCGTGTTCATGGTACTAATAAGCGATCCCGCGCTACTAATATGAACCATTTCAGTGGCGAGAGTCAGCATCGGGGCTAAAGACCATGAAATAGCGATGCCAATCACAAAAGCTGTACAATATATCCCCGTGTCGTTTAGGAATATCAACCATAAACAACATCCTGCCGCTAAGATCGAACCGATGATGAGAGTTGATTTTCTTTGCCCTACTATATCAGAAAGTTTACCTGAAAGAGGGGCTCCGATGATTTGAGCGATCATCATAAATGCCATGATCAGACCGGTCTCTTGCTTCGTATATCCCATAGCCGCTTCCAAATAGGTGGGCATCCAGGCCAGAAAGCCATAAAGTCCAAATAAGCCAAAAAAGGAAATTCCCAAAAGACGGTGGATTTTTTTATCTTTAAACAAATTCAAGAAAACCCTAGGCTGGACTTCTTTCTTTCCCTGTATTTCTGATGTGTTTTTACCCTTTGGCACCTTTAGGAATAGCAGCAATGTTGGCAAAAGGAGAATAGATAACATAAGAAATAATGTGTTCCATTCTACATAGATTGATAGAATCGGAAAAACAGTTAAAGTTAATAACGATCCAGCAGCTGCGGCACCTTCTAGTATGCCAATGCTTAATCCCCGTTTTTCTTTAGGGCTATGGATTGAAATTAGTTTTATCGCTGGAGAAAAGATCATGGCTGCTGAAGCCCCCATAATAAACCTTAAAATAAGGGCCAGATAAAGTGAATGCGTCATTGAAAAGATCATCGATGAAATCATCATTAGAGACAATCCTAGCACGATTAACGATACAGGTGAATATCGGTCTGCAAGAGTTCCTGCAGGAATTTGGAAAATTGCGTATCCAAGCAAAAAGGAAGATAAAAGCCCTCCTACTTGAGTAAATCCTACATGATACATATCTTTTAGATCGACCAGAAAAGGAACGACTTCCATTCGATGAGATAGAGCTAAAAAATGAATAAAACTGACGAAACAGACCATGAACCATTGAAATTTATTCAAGGTACTACTCCTCCATAATCTCATCGAAAATATCTTCCATCCCGAATCCAATACCCTTCGGTATATCCATCACTCCCTTAATCTCTACCACTCCAAAAGGGTCGTCCTTTAAATAATAAGGACCAACCATTTCATGCGAGTAGTTCCCAGGTAAAATAGTGGAAAGATGGAGACTTGCATAGGTTCCAAGCAGAGTATCCCATGGACTGATTAATACACATTGAAGACCTATTGCTTCTGAAAATTGCGCGATTTGAACAGCTGGTGTGATACCGCCGCATTTGATTAGCTTAATACCGATCAGGTCGATGGCTTCCTTTTTTGCAAGCTCATACACATCCTTTAACGTATGGGCACTCTCGTCGGCCATGATTGGAATAGATGTTGCACTTCTAATTTGTCTTAATCCATCATGATCCCATCCGGGGACTGGTTGTTCAATGTAATCAATCTTATATGGTTCGATTTCTTTAATCACCTGGACGGCCGTTTTCACTTTATATCCCTGATTTGCATCAATTCTTAAATGAATGGCTGGACGTATTGCCTGTCGAATTTGAGAAATGGCTTCGATATCTTTTCGAAAGTCGCTGCCAATTTTAATTTTCAGCGTATCAAAACCAGCTTCCGCCATTTCTTTTGCAGCTCTTGCCATTTCCTCCGGGAATTCATCCCCTAATACGTAGGCCACTCTGACAGGCTGTTTCCTTTCACCACCTAAAAGCTCATATACGGGAGTTTTCAACCTTTTTCCTTGAACATCCCATAAAGCAATATCAATAGCCGACTTTGCACCAGTTGCATTCCCGAGAATGATTCCCATTGAATGGTGTATATCTCTTAACGCATAAACCGGTTTTCCAATAATGGCAGGGCCAAGTTTTTTTTCCACTAAGGCCTTCATTGTTTCAACAGTCTCTCCAGTGAAAAAAGGTAATTCGGATGCTTCCCCAAGACCTGTCAATCCTGTGTTGGTGGTGATTCGAACAATAAGATGGGATTGATATGGAGGCATTTTCCCATATGTCATTTTAAAAGGGACATTAAAGGGTGTTCGTACGATCTTTGCCTCTACCTTTGTAATGTACAAAAAGCTCCCTCCTTCCTCAGAAATGGAAAATGTAAAATCATGATCTTTTATTTTGGTGCATTAGGTTGTTTTAGGGTTGATTAGACTTTTTAACAATAACCTTTTTCTTGAATAAGGGTATTCCATTATTGGACGATTTTGTTTTTCTTCACAAGCAAGCCTTTAGAAGAAGTAACCGTTCCTGTTGAAATCTTCGGCGGTGTAAGATAGGCAAGCTTGGAGTGTGATAGCCCTGCTCCAACCAATGCTTCCGCCATCTTTAATGAGGTTTTGCCAGGATTAATAACAGGCACACCTAGTGCTTTAGACATTTCTTCTGCAACATTAAGGAAGCCCATTGACATACAGCCTAATACCAACGTATCTGCCCGGTCTTCCAGAATCGCTTTTTTTCCCTCTTCAATTAGCTTTTGGATCGTTCTTTCACGATCGTTGGCAAGTTCGAGAACAGGTGTATTTATGGCACGCACGGAAGCTAGCTTCTTACCAACCCCTGCTTTTTCCACTAGGTGATGCAGTGGATTTATAATGCTATTTGTAACGGTTATGATTGAAAACCGGTAACCACACATTGCTGCTGCCATTACACCCGCTTCACCAGGTCCCACTACCACCATTTTTCCCGTTACTTCTCTAACTGCGTCCAAACCTGGGTCTCCATAACAACCTAAAATGGCTGCATCATACCCTTTTTTCTCCATCTCCAACATAAGATCTACAGTATTCGGTATACTTAGGTATTCCTCATAAAGAGATTCAATGGACGCGGGGCCTTCATCTACATCGACGATATCAACATGTGTACCAGGCGCTGCATAGGAGCGCAGGATTTCTAATCTTCTCTCCATTTCTTGACGTCCTGGTTCCGTCCTACTTATCGGTCCTGGCAGTACATAAACTATTTTCATAGTCATTCCTCCTTTTTCGTTTTCGTTAGTAATACTTGCAAGTTCTATGCCAGTTTTAGGACATCAAGTTCGATTGGCATAAAAATTGCATTTTAATGAACAGTACAAATACAAAGGTTGTGAAGCACATGAAACAAGATCTCAATTTCTATATCAAGGAAAAAACAAGCCAATTCTGGAAGGCTACTATAGCACTAAGTTTCGGTTCTTTCCTCGTATTTTCAAATTTACATTTTACACAGCCGTTACTTCCGTTAATATCCAGAGAATTTGAAGTTTCTCCTGCAATGGCAAGTTTAACCGTTTCGCTTGTAACATTGTCATTGAGTTTGTTTTTATTATTAGTTGGCCCTTTTTCTGACCATATCGGCCGAAAAAACTTAATGTCTTTCGGGCTTTTGTCATCATCTTTATTTTCCCTTGCGATCTTTTTTGTTACCGACTTCTGGTTCCTTCTATTTTTACGAACACTCCAAGGGGTCACATTAGCTTGTTTGCCGGCTATTGCTTATGCCTACATTGCAGAAGAATTTGAAAAAAAAGCCATAGGAGTTGCAATCGGTCTTTATATTAGCGGAAACACCATTGGGGGAATGGGCGGGAGAATCATCGGTGGATTCACGTCTGATTTATGGGGATGGCGATACGCCTATCTAACAATGGGGTTGATAGGTATTTTCTGTTTTCTGTTATTTGTTTTTTATTTACCTAAATCAAAACATTTTTCCCCCAACTCTTTGGAGCTTAAGGAAGTTTTAGGGCATCTTATTATCCATCTAAAGAATCACGAACTAAGATCGGCGTATTATATTGCTGGAATCATCTTTTTTATTTTCATGGGGTTGTTTAATTATTTATCCTACCATCTGCACGGGGCACCGTATCATTTATCTTCCAGCATAATCGGTCTATTATTTCTATCCTACCTTGCTGGAACATTTAGCTCGACATTTTCCGGGAAACTGGATGCCGTTATGAGTATTCCTAATCGGATGTGTGCAGGTCTCCTCATTATGTTAGTCGGTGTTTTGCTAACGCTTTTTAGTTCGCTCTTAATGATCTTAATCGGTCTTATCATTGTCTGTTTTGGTTTTTTCTTCGTACATGCAGCTGCAACAAACTGGGTAAGTATCCTGGCGAAAGAGGCAAAAGGAAGTGCCTCCTCTCTCTACTTATTTTTCTATTATGCAGGAGGCAGCTTGGGGAGTTATGTCTTAGGGTTTGTTTGGGAGTATTTTGGGTGGTATGCGATTGTAACGGTAACCATCTTGTTACTATTGGTGGGTTTAAAAATAACCCTTGGAATGGTCGCCGTACAAAAGAATGAAAAGTTAAAAATCACTTTGTAAAAAGGGAGAAATGGATTGACCATTCTCCCTTTTTTTATACAATATTTAGTTATTTATTTGCTCAACAGCGAGGTTAATGGTCCGGATTGCTTCTAATAGGGCATAGTTTACTTTATTGAGATTGCGTTTTAATTCGGTTAGAACTAAATGATATTGATGACTTCCTACCTCTAAGTCTGCTAATTTCTCACAATTCGCTAGTAACGGGATTGGAGGCTGCTTTAATGCTGTATCATGGTTGAATATGTCCCCTTTTACATAATTAAGGGGAACTAAAATATTGGAAAGGTGTTTTAATGTTTTGTTAGCATGAGTAACTTGTGGCTCTGTAGGTGTCGTTTTTAGCAAACTGCCAAACTGTATTAAGTTATTTTTCAATTCCTCGATCCGGTTATTTGTAATGCTAAAATTCAGGTGGCCGTTTGTTTTGCTTTGATAGTCCTTTATGCATGTTTCCAATTCTTCGACCGCTGCCAATTGGTTAACAGGCAAAATCTCAGTAGTACATGCTTCATACACGATAGATAAATAAATTTTGCAATCACGGGCAAGATTTTCTGGAGAAATCTTGTCAAGTGTATCTTCTGTTGTATGCCACCACCAGCCAAATCCGCCGGCTTTTCCTGCTCCAAATAATTGAGAAAATGCTTCTGATGCTGGATTATTGGACTGAGGCTGTTCAGATAACCCCATAAAAAGTGACGGAACACCAGGGCCCCAGAAGGATTGATCCCCTGCTCTGCCAAATCGTGATCCTTCAAACTCATCTCCGGTTAGTTCCTTAATAGACCGTTTAGCAAGATCCCTAGTCTCAGCCATACAATTAGCCTCTGTTAATATCGTTGCTCCTTTGCCGCCAACTGAATCAATATTAATATGAAGAACACAATTTTCGTGAAGGTCTTCCCAATGTTCATCACAATACAAAGCAGAACCTGCATAACGGCCATGCGAGTGGCCAGACCAGAAGGCAAGCTTTAAGCTGCGACGAAGATTGTCTTTATTTAGGGCAAGTATTCGTGCAACTTCCAACATCGTTGCATTTGCTGTTCCATTATCCATTACCCCATAATGCCATGAATCAATATGGCCGCTAAATAATACAAAATGATCATTCTCGTCATTACCTGGAATCTCAGCAGTTAAAGTTGGAATTTTTCTCCATCTAGTATCAACCTTAGTTTTTAGCCATCCTTGACAATTGGTGTGATTTTTTACTGTGCTTTTCATCTTTTGTCCATCATGAAAATTGACCGATACAACCGGAATCTTTGGCAAATTGTCATAAGTATGAGTTGTTGGGTTTCCCCATACTGGTGAAACGATCATTTCATGCGTATATTCAGCATTTATAAAGATAATTGCTTTTGCTCCTGCTTGCTGAGCTTGAAGTACCGCTCCTGGAATAGCGAGACCATCTAGCAGGACTATTTTTCCGCTAACTGGATTTTTTTGATAGTCTACACTTACTGACTTACCTGAATACACAATTTCCCCTTCTAACCCTGTTTCATCCGTAGAAACGGCCATTGAATGAGTAATGGCAGGAAAGCTTTGACGGTTAACCTTTAGCTCCGTTTTTCCTGGAAGACTAATGTAAGCATCATTAAATGTTAACTCTGTTGTTAAGCCAAATTCTTCAAGCTTTGATTTTGCATAATAAAAGGCACGGAGCTCTTCCTCCGTTCCTGATAGACGAATTTCTGAAGCAACGTTTTGAGTATATTCCATTAATAGATCCTGATTTACTTCCTCAAGCATTTGGCTTTTAATAGATTCTAAATTGACCTTCATCAAAAATCCCCCTATTGGTTAATTTGCTAACTCCTTGATCAACAAAGCTAATAATGCACTTCTTTTCGGCATTTGAGAAATAATGATATGTTCATTAAGAGCATGTGCCCCGTCACCAACTGCACCTAAACCATCCAGGGTTGGAGCAAACGGTGCTGTAAAGTTCCCGTCACTTCCTCCACCTGTTTCTTTCTCTTCCAATTTAAAACCCAGATATTCCTGGGCCACTTTCTTTGCCATGTTAAAAAGTGAAATAACTTGATCTGTTCGTTCAAATGGCGGTCGATTAATACCGCCGGCTACACTAACTTCAACACCAGTGGTACTAGGCTTAAGATTTTTGATGATTGGTATGATCCGGTCAAATTCTGCTTTCGTTTTTACACGTAAATCGATATCTGCTTCCGCTTCTGCTGCAATCACATTCACGGTTGTTCCACCTGTGATTTTGCCTACATTGACGGTGGTTCCTTTGCTATAATCAGTTAATTCATGTAAATAAGTTACTTGTTTGCTTAATTCAAGAATAGCGCTTATTCCTTTTTCAGGTTCCACTCCGGCATGAGCTGCTTTACCTTTAACATTTAGTTTGAATATTCCTACACCTTTTCTAGCAGTCTTTAATGCGCCTTGCCTCGATATTGCTGGTTCTAATACCAACACGTATTTACTTTTTTTTGCTTCTTCTTCTATTAGTTTTTGAGAGGATGGGCTTCCCAACTCTTCATCAGATGTACATAGAAAAACGACCTTTTTGTTTAATTTTGCATTTGTTTCTTTTAGTGCTTGCAGTGCATATAACCCCTGGACAATACCGCCTTTCATATCAAAGACTCCTGGTCCATAGGCAATATCTCCTTCAGTTTTAAAAGGAATTTTTTCTAGAATATCCCCTTTTTGCCAAACTGTATCATAGTGTGCCAGGAGCAGAATTTGTTCGTCGCCATGTCCAAATTCCCCTCTGACATGATTACCAAAAAGCTCATTTTGAATAATGGATGATTTCCCAGAAGTTAATTCTTCAAATAATTCAGCAATGAAAATCGCCAGTTCATCAGCTAATTCTTTATCACGAGTAGGTGATTCTTTTTCTACTATTTGTTTTAATGTCTCAAGCATCTCTGCTTGATTTTCCTTTAGAATTTCGACGAGCTCGTTCATAGTAGCCCCCTTTTCTGATTCTAATTTATTGAGAAGATTGTGAACCAACATCCCAATCATAGCTCTGCTTAAAGATTTCCAAAATCAACGAAGACTCTATCGATTCAATACCATCGATTGGGCTAATGCCATTCTTCATAACCCGATAAAGTTCCTCATTCGAGGACGTAATTACTTCCACATATAAGTCATAGACACCCGTTGCGGCGGCTACAAAGCGGACCTCTGGAATCGCAACTAGTTTTTTTATAACATGGTCTAATTTCTGATGACGCACCTTCATTCCAAAGATGGTCACACTAGGACTTCCTGTCTTAAATGGATTGACTACACCTACAATTTTAAGAATTTGGTTTTCTATCAGTCTTTGAACTCTGTTTCTTACGGTCCCGACAGTAACACCTAGTTCCTCTGAAATGTCAGTATAGGAAGTTCTACCATCCGTTTGTAACCTTTTAATGATGTCGAAATCTAGTTCATCCAAATTCAGCGGGGCTTCTTCAACCTTTTTAATGGAACTCATCCTCCTTTAAAAATTCAAAATTTTCATTTAATTACATAATAAATTATAAATTTTTCAATATCAATTATTATTTTTATATTATTTTCAAAAAAATCAGCTCCAAAAACTAGAGCCGATTTACTATTTTCATATATTTAGTCGATTCTTGCCCGAAGCTTCCTTTCAGTTCCATTATATCCAGTGAAGGAAAATGCTCCTTTATTACATGGCATTTGTTGTTTATCACTTCGTTTTTCCCTGTCCGTTATTTTACAGTATTGGTTCCGAAACATCATGTTTATACCCCTACCCGATCCGAAGCAATTCTCTTTATAAATCATTAAGGTTTTCTTCATTTGATTTCAATAAAACTACCCCTGTTTATTCCGACTAATCCTTGCACATTATTGGAGTTTAGACTTATTAAATAGTTTTTCTTTTGCCAACCATGCTCCTCCAATCACCCCTGCATTATTGCCTAGTGTGGCAGTAACAATCTCTATACCTTGTGCCACTCTCGGAAACGCAAATAAAACAAAGTCCTCTTTTAAAGGTCCCAACAATGCATCACCCGCTTTCGAAACACCGCCTCCAATGACAATTTTTTCAGGATTTAAGCCATTAGCTAAATTCGCCAGAGCCAATCCTAAATGGTGGGCAACCTGATGAATGACTCTCTTGGCGAGTTCATCCGCTTCGTTTGCAGCATCAAAAACTTGTTTGGCAGTTATTGTTTGATGCTTCTCATAATAGTCTCCTAATTGACTTATATCATCGCCACAAGCTAATTCCTCTATTGCTAAGCGGACAATACCTGTTGCGGATGCTACAGTTTCCAAACATCCCGATTTCCCGCAATTACACGGTGAACCGTTTTTAGGAACAGATGTCATATGACCAATTTCACCACCGGCTCCATTTACACCATGCACAACCTCTCCATTAACGATAATTCCGCCTCCAACACCCGTTCCTAATGTTACACAGATTAAGTTTTTAGCCCCTTTGCCAGCACCTTTCCACATTTCACCTATTGCAGCAATATTAGCATCATTGTCAACAACTACCGGCAACGATGTTTCCCGCTCGAGAATAGCTTGTAAAGGGAAGTGCTCCCAGCCCAAGTTAACAGCCACTTCAATGGAACCGTCCTCCGCATTAACAGGACCCGGGGCTCCAATTCCGATACCGATTAGTTGGTTTTTTGTTTGATTTAATTCTGTTAACTTTTGATCTATCGATCTTATAATAGAAGTGGGGATATGTCGGCCGCTATCTCTTTTGTCCGTATCAATTTCCCAGCTATAAAGGATATCGCCATTAAGACTGATAAATGCCATTTTAATTGTCGTACCACCTATATCAACACCAACTAACCATTTTTCTTCCATAACCATTCACTCTCTTCCCCAATATATTTGTGATTTTCTTACCCTAAAAAGTACCTAAAATCTACTTAGATTTATTAAGATTCTTTATTTATTTCTACAAAAGAGGCTCCTCAATTGAGAAGCCTCTTTTCATATATTTTATTTTACAGCTACTGCTGTTTTTTCAATATTTATCCATTGACCTTTTTCAGCTGATTCAAGGATTGCATCTGCGATTAATTCAATTTGGTAGCCATCATTGAAGTTTGGTGAAAACTCTGTATCTTCAGCAATTGCTTTAAACAAATCATATGTTTCAATGATTTTTGTTTCGCCGTAACCAATACCTAGAGCAGGGATTGGCCATAATCCTTCACCATAAGGAGTGGCAGGTCCTGTATAAACCGTTCTGAAGCCTTTTGCATCGCTTGGATCATCAGCGAAGCAAACTTGAAGCTCGTCACGGCGCTCATAGTTAAAGTATAGAGAACCTTTTTCACCGTGAATTTCAAAGGTTAGGAAGTTGTTACGCCCCCATGCATTACGTGTTGCTTCAATCGTTCCAATAGCACCATTATCAAACTTAACCATGGTAATCACTTCGTCGTCTACATCGACTGCCGCTTTTGGTACATCATTTCCACCGGTTTTCACTGTGCCTAATTTATCAATACCGCCAGTTTGAACTGGTCTTTCTGGAATCCATGTTCTTGTCATCGCATTTACATCTGTAATTTCACCAACAAGGTAACGGGCAAAATCAACTACGTGTGTTCCGATATCACCTAGAGCACCAGAACCAGCGATTTTCTTTTGGAAGCGCCATGATAATGGTGAATTTGGATCAGCAGACCAGTCTTGTAAATACGTTCCACGGAAGCTTAGAACTTTTCCAATTCTTCCTTCCTCAATATATTTTTTCGCAAGCGCAACCGCCGGTGTTCTTCTGTAGTTGAAGGCAACTGCATGTTTTACACCTGCTGTTTTTACTGCTTCTAACATTTCCTTCGCTTGTTCAGCACCTAATGACAATGGTTTTTCGCAGATAATATGTTTACCAGCTTTTGCTGCTGCAATTGCAATTTCAGCATGCGTATTATTTGGAGTAACAATATCAATAACATCAATTTCCGGATCGTTAACAACAGCTCTCCAATCTGTCGAATAATTGTCAAATCCTAATCTTGCTGCTGCGTCTTTTGCTAATTGTTCGTTAACATCTACTACTGTATGACGGTGAGGGATTGCTGGTGCTGGCCAGAAAAACATTGGCATTCCTGCATATGCAAGAGAATGCGCTTTCCCCATAAAGCCTCCGCCAATCATACCTACGTTTAATTTTTTCATTTTAAGTTCCTCCCTAGATTAATAAAATTTTTATAATAGTGCTGCAGAAATCGTATGTTTCTGCGACTAATTTTCTCTAAGTTTTATTTAGCTGTTTTATAATTCTGTATCTACGACATTAATTATTAATATTAAGCTTGATTTACTTTTTCAAATTGAGTTATTTAACCAGCCTTTATCGTTACCATTGATATGCAGATTTGAAAAACAGATAGAAATCCCTTTAAGAGGATCCTCAATACAAGATTTTCCTTGATAGGACTAAAAGGATGAAGAATAATAAGATCTCCTTCTTGTCCTATAAAAGGTTTTTCTTCAAAAAAAAATTCTCCACACCCCTGTTGAATATATATTAACTCTGTATAATCATTATCGGAATGCTGTTTAAACCAATTAGGACTATTTTCATTTATTTCTCTTATAGTAAAAAACCGAGGAGTATTTAATAGAATAGAGGATTTCCCCACACTGCATGTCCCCTTATAGTAACTAGTTATAAAAATTAAAAGCTCAGCGGGCAAAAAGATTTATTGCTATACCAGCAAATAGAAAAGCGAGTATCTTAGAATGTATATATGCCCGCAAAGGTTATAGGGTGTTAGTTATACACTTGCTACCGAGCCGCCATCCACTCGAAGATTCACTCCGTTAATGTAAGATGACTGACTTGATGCTAAATAAACGACTGCTGAAGCCACTTCTTCTACTGTGCCAGGTCATTTTTACTTCAATATGAGGGCGATTCTCCTTTAGAAATGCCTGCACGGCTTCATCAAAGCTGATATTCTGCTCCGCTGCGGAATCATTTAACAAGTTCTCTAATAATGGTGTCATGATAAATGCAGGGGAAACGGTATTGACTAAAATTCCATTCGCTGCATACGCTTTTGATAAGCTCTTTGAAAAATTGTTAAGTGCCGCTTTGGAAGCATTATAATGCGGTATTAACGCATCAGGCTGCTCTGCGCATTCAGAAGAAATATTGATGATTCTCCCATATTCCGCCTTTTTCATATAAGGGATAACAGCCTTTGTTACTCGTACGGCGCCAAAAATATTGACTTCAAAAAGCTTCTGCCAGTCCTCTATTTCCAAAGATTCAAAATCATCGAATCTATTAACAACACCGGCATTATTAACTAAAATTTCAATTGTTTTAAAGCAGTTAACCGTTTCAGACACAAGGCGCTCTACATCTTTCTGGTTTGATAAATCTGCTTGTACGGCAATCACCTTTCCTCCAACTTGTTCGATCTCATTTCTTGCTTCAGATAATGCCTCTAATCCTCGGCCACAAATTACAACGTTAGCTCCTTCTGCTGCTAAAGCCTTTGCTATTGCTTTCCCTATTCCCTTACTGCCTCCTGTTACGATGGCCGTTTTATTTTTTAATTGTAAATTCATTTCTGATCATTCCCTTATTTAGTAAATTCTCCAAAAGATTCTATCGTTCGTAATGTTCTAACTTAACCTAACGTAATGTTAAATTATTAATACTATAAGAAAAGGATTAACTCTTGCTCACACATAAGTAGAGAGTTAACCCTTGTCCTTTTTTACCAAACTTTCAAATTAAGAAGTGACTTTTGAGTCTTAACTCTGTTGGGGGGCAGATGCCCACTGAGGTTACGTTTCACCCTACTAGGGGTCAGACCCTAACTCAATTAACGCTTTACTTTGAGTTAGGCACCTTTTATTTCGGTCGCTTCAAATAGTTGTACTTGGATTGGTTCGCTTATTAGTCCTGGGACAGCATGGATAAAGTTTTGGAAATAAGCGGTTGCTTCATGAACGTCAATTGCCGCTTGATCCTTCCACACTTCTACAAACACAAAGGTATTGGCCTGTTCTGGATGTTCATAATATTGATAGCTAATATTGCCTTCTTCCGCTTGAGATGGTTCCGTTACTAGTTTAGCTTCGTCCAGGAATGATTGGCGATGCCCTGGATCCACTTTAAAATACGCATGAATGATAATCATCATCTATAATTTCCACCTTTATACTCAATCTCTTTTATGATATTGCTCCAACAATTTCTTTCATATGTTCGATAGATTGCTTCGTGAAGTCATCAAAAATAGTAGATTCACCTCGAAGGCCTGATGCTACGTAAGGATTTGACACGGCAGGAAGGAACTCCATCGTAATATAGCCCTTATAACCTAGTTCTTTAAGTAGCGAAATGACTGGTCTAAAATCCGTTTGCCCTAGTCCCGCTGCTTCCCTTGTGTTATCAGCAATGTGTACATGGGCAAGATAACGGGAAATTTTCTTTATCGATTCAGTCATACTTCGTTCCTCTATGCTCATGTGGAACAGATCAGCCATAATCCCTACACCTTCTACATTAACTTCCTCAACAAAACGTAAGGCTAATGTCAGGTTATTAACTAAATAGGTCTCATAACGATTTAATGCTTCAATTGCCAGGGTGATTCCTTGTTCCTTAGCGTATAGCCCCGCCTCTTTCACACTCAAAACGGCATTATTCCATTCTTCTTCAAGAGTCGTTTCTGGACCAAGTTTGCCAACACGTGTAGGAACGACAATAACGGTTGAGGCATTTAATGTTTTCGCTAAATCAACCGAATTTTTTACATATTCCACTGCATTTTTTCTAATTTCATCGTTTGATGAGGAAAGATCTCTTTCAGGAGTATAAATTCCACAAATGGTACTGCATTCCAATTCATACTTTTTTAAAAGTTCTTTGGTTTCCTCAACATCAATGGAATATGGCTCTCCTGCTAGTTCGACACCCTGATAACCATATTTCTTCAGCCTTTTTAAGCTATCTTCTAAGCTTTCATTTCCGAATATCCATTGTGTGGCACTATAATTGAACATTCTATAATCGCTCCCCATACTTAAATTTTGACAATGCGAAATAAATGAAAGGGATAAAAACGACTTTATCCCTTTCATTCTCTGGAAAAATCCTCAATTCATTTATTAATCAATTTCAACTAAGATTTTAATAGTGTCTTTGTTTTTGTCTGCCTCTACAATACCTTCTTCTAATTGATCTAATTTAATTGTCTTACTGAAGATCGCTTTTGGATTAAATCTCTTTGATGAAAGTAATTGAATCGCTTTAGTCCAAGTTCCATAAGTACCTGCATATGAACCTACAATGGTAAGTTCCTTACTAAAGATTTCAAATGGCTTCACATCTAGTGTTGCATCAGCAGGGGCTGCACCGTATGCTAAGATTGTCCCGCCTTTTCTAACCATTTGGAAAGCTTGTCTATAAGTTGGCATTGCTCCAACTACTTCGAATACAACATCAGCACCTCTTCCTTCCGTCGCATGAAAGACTTCTTGAATAGGGTCCTTTTCTGATGCATCAATAACAACGTCTACTCCCAGTTCTCTTGCTTTCTGAAGACGCGCTTTGTTCATTTCCGAAATAATTACCTTGCTTGCTCCATTTAACTTTGCCATAACAGCATGCGCCAGACCCATTGGACCTGCACCAATAATCGCGACGATATTTCCCATGACTACATTTGCCCTCTCTTGCCCGCGAATAACACAAGCTAGCGGTTCAATGTAAGCACCTTCCTCCCAAGACATTCCTTCTGGTAACTTATAAGTATTATTTTCCGGCGCTTTTACAAATTCAGCAAATGCTCCGTTTGTATGAACACCAAGTTGTTTAATGTTCTCACAGAAAAGCTTTTGGCCTGTACGGCAATAATAACAATTTCCGCAGCTAATATTAATATCAGCAGTTACTCGATCACCAACTGCTACACTGGTAACGGAAGCTCCTATCTTGACAACTTCCCCAGCAAATTCATGACCTTGGATTAATGGCATAGGAGCAGGGAAATGACCGTTGTAAATATGTGGGTCTGTTCCACATATTCCACAAGCTTTAACCTTGATGAGAACCTCGTTATCGTTAATTTCTGGAACAGGTACCGTTTCAATTTTTAAGTCATGTGCTGCATAAGTTACTGCGGCTTTCATTTCTTTTTGATCAAACCCGGAATCTGTACCTTGATTGTTAACTAATGTGTTCTGAGCCATATTATTCTTCCTCCTTAAATAATTTTTTTAGGAAAATGATTGACTCTTCTGTATATTGATCATAAAACTCTTCACATCTTGTTCCAATAAATGGATCTGCAAACGGAGGCAATAGCTCCATCGTTAAATATCCGCTATAGTTAATATCGCGCAAAGCCTGAGCGATTGGCTTAAAATCGATATGTCCCCTGCCTGGTGCCGCTCTATTACTGTCAGCGATGTGAAGGTGATATAATTTATCTCCAACCATTCTGATGGTATCCGCAATATCGACTTCTTCAATATTCATATGATACGTATCACCCATAACTCCTACGCTTGGCAGATTAACACGATTAACCAGTTCAAGTGATTGCTCTAATCGATTGATTAAATAGTTTTCGTAGCGATTCCATGCTTCTACTGTCAACCTGACACCATGTTCTCCTGCATAAATACCAGCTTCGCATATTCCTTCCTCAGCCCACTTTAGCTCAGTTTCTCGATCGGCCTCTCCATAAATTTTCATACAGGCAGTTGGAGTCAGCGAGATTCCTTTTGCTCCGATTTTGCTGGCAAAATCGACGCAGCTTTTTAAATAATTGACTGCATTTTTTCTAATATTTTCATTGCTAGAGACTAAATCTCTTTCAGCATTATAAATGGCACAAATTGTGGAAGCTTCAATATTATATTTAGCCAGTAATTCTTTAATGCGGTCAGCATCCATTTGTTCTGGCTCACCAACAAATTCCACACCGTTATAACCAAATTTGGCGAGTCTGGCAATACTAGTTTCAATATCTTCTCCTGCATATACTAGCGTGTTGTAAGAGTACTTAATCATTCGAACATCTCCTAATCACCAATTTTAATAGTCTATGAACTTCCCCTAGATTTCACATTCTTTAAATAGAGACCGCAATTAAAAGCGGCCACTACCTGCGTTTTTAGTTCTTTTAGATGAAGTTTGTTATCTACTTTCCTAGCTGCTAATTGATGTTTATTTTGCTGCGTTTTGAATAACTTCTGGGGCATCTTGGCGATATGCCATTTTCCAAACCTTTAAGACATTTTCTTGTGTTACTTTCATCGCTGGAACAACATAGAATGGTTCTAATTGCTTACCAAGTAATGAATATCCAGCAACAAGGGCTTGGGCAGCTCCATTTTCATAAGGTAACTGTGCTCCAAGACCTTTTACATTTCCTCCAGAAGCAATTTGAAGCGCTACATTCGTTCCCAAATCAACTGTAGTAATGACTAAATCATTTTTCCCTACTGTACGAGCTGCAGCAAGTGTTCCTTCCGCTGGTACATCCCAAATCGCAAAAATGCCATCTAAATCTGGGTTTCTTGCTAACATACCAGAAGCTACTTTTTCAGCATCATTAGGAGTTATAATTCCACCACTTACAGCAATTTTAATATCTGGATATTTTTCTTTAATGGTTGTTTCGAATGCTTCTTTACGCTGGTTATTTACAAAGAAGTCAACATCATGGAAGATAACACCAATCTTACCTTTTCCTTTTAGCGCTTCACCCATGACTTCGCCTGCATAGATACCGTTTCCATAGTTATCTGATGAGACAACGCTTACATAATCTTTTCCAGCTTGGAATCCTTTTGGCACACTATCCATAAATATTAATTTTGCGCCTGCTTCAGCGGCCTTTTTAAAAGCGGGAGCAGTTGCCACTGGATCGACCGGCAAACTTACGATAACATCTGGTTCTTTAGCCATGATTGTTTCGATATCTGAGATTTGTTTTTCAGGCTTAAATTGTGCATCCGTAACGGCAACAACTTCTATGCCCATTTTTTCAAAAGTATCTTTCACACCATTGATGATGGCAGTTGAGAAATCATTTCCTGCATAGTGCATGGAAATAGCCGCTTTAAATTTACCTTCTCTAATTTTCTTTACATCCTCTTCAGACAATTGCAAAGTTGCTGCAGGTACGGCTGTTTCTCCGTTTGGACCCTTACTTAAAATTTCCTGATCGCTTGTTATTTCCGGGTTAATGGTAAGAGGATAAGTAACTTTTTCTGATGCTGCTTTTTCATTTTTTTGCTGCCCCGAAGTATTGGCACTTTGTTTTCCACAGCCCATAAGAGCCAAACTGCTAATTAATAGTATCGTAACGATTAGTGAAGTAAGTTTTTTCATAGTAACCCCCAATAATTTATTAGTTTAATAATGTTGAATTTTTAAATAATTTAGATTAAAAATTTTATTGGACATTTCATGCAGCTGGTAAAAGCGGACCAACCTTTGTAGAATATTTGCTATAAAGGTTAGCCCCGTTATAAATTCATCTTAAAAATTTGAGGTTAATGTTTACTTACATCCAATTTCTTTTAATTTTTCTTTCAAGTAATCAATGGATGTTTTCGCATACCAATCAGGATCCGCTTTTCTGGTACCAAAACCAATTTCCATGGAGAGGTAGCCCTTGTAATCGATTTCCTTTAATGCTCTTAATACGGAATCCCAATTTACGGTTCCTTGTCCAGGCGGTAATCGATCGTCATCCGAAATATGAACATGATGTAACTTATCTTTCATTTTATAGACATAATCACTCGGTACTTCATTACGGAATAAGGCATGGAAAGTATCAAACATCACTTTCACATTGGATTCACCTGATTCTTCTGCCAGCTGCAAAGCATCATCCGCGGATTCGATTAAATTACAATCAGCTGCCTGAGGTTCAACTACTAAGGTGATTCCTAGGTCTTTTGCATATTTTGCGACATCTTGTAAACCCTCCAGGCTATATTTCCATGCCTCTTGTTTGTTCATTCCAAAACCGAACCAGCCGGCAAGCCACATAACAGTTGGACATTCCCAGTCATGTGCCAGGCGAATGACTTCTTTATAATGTTTTATCGTAAATTCACGCTCTTCTTTTAAAGCCGAGGATGGATTGACTCCAGGTCCTCCCCCAGGTGCGGGAAGCATAGCAGCAACATTAAGATTGTTCCGTCTTAAATGTTGAGCTATTTCTTTTCTTCTCTCATTGGAGAGATAATCCGGCCAAGCATGGGGACTCGCACAACCTATTTCAATTCCATCATAACCAAATGCAGCGATTCGATTAATCGTTTCTTCTAATGGATAAAATGGCAACATAGATGGAAAAGAATTATAAACCCAAGTATTAAATGCAAGCTTCATTCATTTATCCTCCTCAAAAATCAAGTTACAACTACTAGTTTTGTTAATCGTTGGTGATTATTCCCAAACAAATACTGCTTTTTCTGTTTTTCTTTCATCAAACATTTGGAATGCAGTTTCGGCTTCTTCTAATTTAAATTGGTGAGTAACTAATTTTTCAACAGGGAGATCTTTTCTGACAATAAACTCAGCAATCTCATCGAACTCTTGTATTGGGAAGTACCATGAACCCATCACCGAAATTTGTTTCCGAATTAGCTGCTGACTAGGCTTAATCGTTGTCTCTTTGCTTTCGCCGATAAAGGCCACACGACCGTGTGCTTTCACACAATCTAGTGCATCATTTTCAGCATAAGGGCTTCCGGAGCAATCAATTGCTGCGTCTGCACCGGCACCATTTGTAATGCGGGCAATTTCTTCTTGAACATTCATCGTTTTCCCATTGATGGTGTAATCTGCACCTAATTCCTTCGCAAGCTCCAAGCGCTCATCAAGCATGTCAACAGCGATAACCGTTGCGCCTAATCCTTTGGCGATCATCACACCTGCACCGCCCATTGGGCCCATACCAAAAATAACAAGGTAGTCTCTTCCGGAAATTCCTAATCTCTTTTGCGCGTGATATAGGGTTCCTACTGCATCGGTTGAAACGGCAGCTGTTACAAAGCTCATGCTATCTGGAAGTCTCATGCAGTTTTCAGCTGGAACTGCCATATACTCAGCGTCGCCGCCATGAGAGTCAAAACCAATGCACTTAAATTCTTTACAGAACATTTTGTAGCCGCTCTTACAATGAGCACATTCACCGCAGCCTAATGCTAAGTAAACGGCAACCCGGTCACCCGGCTTAAAATTAGATACACCATTACCTACTTCTGTAATAACTCCAGCAGGCTCATGTCCAGGAACCGTGCATCCACATTTTGTTCCTTCAAAAACAGATGTTCCGTAGTATAGGCTCATATCACTGCGGCAAATGGCAGACGCCTTTAATTGAATGAGTACTTCTCCTTGTCCTGGTGTTGGGATTTCAACCTGACGAATTTCTACCTTTTTATCTCCTGGAAAAAATACTGCTTGCATTGTTGTCATCGTACTGCCTCCAATAAGTTAGTTTGAATCATAAAACTAAGGTCTTTCACAATTGTTCTATCAAACAAAAATTAAGCCCACCACATATCAGTTACTTGTTCCTTAAACATGGCACCTTTTAAAAGAGATATCGCCTTCTTTAGTCCCTCATCCGTTGAAGCAAGCATATCTTCATGTTCAATGGAAATGACATAATCATAACCGACCGCTCTTAAGGCACTCACAATGTCTTTCCACATTTTTTCATCCGATCCATAACCTACAGATCTAAATGTCCATGAACGGTCTAAAATTCGGCTGTAATGCTTTGTATCTAACACACCATTTACGCTAATATTGGCATGATCTAAATAAGTGTCTTTCGCATGGAAGTGAAAAATTGCATTTTCACGGCCAAGCTTTTTAATTGCTTCTACTGGATTGATTCCTTGCCAAACAAGGTGGCTCGGATCAAAGTTGGCACCAATGTTTTCCCCGGCATGTTCTCTTAATTTCAGTATTGTTTCAGGATTATAGACAACAAATCCCGGATGCATTTCAAAAGCAATTTGGTTAATGCCATGCTCTTTCGCGAATTTCGCTTCCTCTTTCCAATACGGAATCACGACTTCGTTCCATTGCCAGTTCAAAACATCTAAATATTCCGGCGGCCACGAACAAGTAACCCAGTTTGGACTTTTTGCGCCTGGATAATCACCCGGACAGCCGGAAAACCCATTTACAACTGGAACGCCTATGCGTTCCGCCAACAAAACGGTTTTTCTCCAAACCTCATGGGAATCACTTGCAAACTTTTTATCCGGATGCAGCGGATTCCCGTGGCAGCTTAAGCCACTGATGGTTAATCCCTTTGTTTCAAGCGCTCGCAGGAATGCTCTAGTTTTTTCAGGAGATGCAAGCAATTCATCCGGATTACAGTGATGGTTGCCGGGATAATTGCCAGTCCCCAATTCAACCGCCTCAACACCCATGCCTGCCAGTTTATCCAGCATTTCTTCAAATGGCAGATTCTGATAAAGAGGGGTAAATACACCTAGTTTCATGCCAGAACCTCCTTGCCTGCCTCAACCTTCACCCATTTCTGCTGTTGATGACTTTCTAAAATAGCGTCAGTGATACACATCGAAATATGGCCATCTTCAAATGTAGCAAACTTAGGCTTATCTGTTTTCAGGCTCTTGTTATCGCGAATAAAAGAGTAGAAATTAAACATCATATTTTTCAATGCATCCGGCCAGCCTTCATTGTGTCCTCCTGGGTGGTGAATCGCAGATCTTGCTTCTGCCGTAAACAGGGAAGGGTCCGCTAACAGAAGTTCATTTGCTCGATCACGATGACCAATCCATAGCTTTTCCGGTTCCTCTTGGTTCCAGAAAATAGAGCTTTTGCTTGCGTTGATTTCAAAGCTTAATCTATTTTTCCTGCCGGCACTTACTTGAGATACAGTAAAAACTCCTCTTGATCCATCCTCAAAACGAACAAGAACGGATGCATAGTCTTCTGTATTAATTGGAACATCTTCATATTGCATATCTTCAGTAGTCTGTGCCCCAAAAGTAGCTACGTTTCCTGTAGGCTTCTTTCTTACTGGAACTACAGTCGCTAAATCAGCAAATACTTCCACAATCTTTTTGCCTGTTACAAACTGGACGGTATCGCACCAATGGGACCCGATATCCGCAACTGCCCGTGATTTTCCGCCTACTTCCGGCGCTAAACGCCAGTTATAATCTGTTTCATACAATAACCAATCCTGCAGGTAGCTTCCGTGTACCAAATTCACTTTTCCAAGCTCACCTTTTGCAATCATCGCTTGTAAGTTTTGCACACTGGCATGCTGTCTATAATTGAAGTTCACCGCATGGACCACGCCGTGTTTTTCTGCTAACTCCAGCAATTCCGCTGATTCTTTACTATTCATTGCCAGCGGTTTCTCTGATACGACATGCTTTCCTGCTAAAATGATCTCCTTATTAATTGCAAAGTGAAGGTGATTTGGTGTGCAATTGTGCACTACCTGGATTTCACTGTCTTTTAGCATTTCACGGTAATCACCATAAGCTTTCGGGATTCCAAGCTCAGCTGCCTTATTTTCAGCAACTGCTTGGCTTGTTTCTGCCAATCCAACTACATCAACAAAGCCAAGCCTTCTGATGGCTTCAATATGTGTTGGCCCAATAAAACCGGTACCAATTATACCAACTTTAATCTTCTCCACTTCGTTTCCTCCTGTACATAAGTTTTCTCATGTTGTAGTAACGTACTTTTTAAGAATGTTACCTCATGCCATTGATTCTTTTTTATAACTAATTGAGCATGAGGTAACTCTAATTTTATTAAAACCTATCGCTTCATCGCTTTCTTACCAAATGCCACAGCCAAGATGATGATAATTCCTTTGATAATCATTTGCTGGCTGACATCCAGTCCCATAATAATCAAACCGTTGTTGATCGTACCGATCATTAACGAACCAACCAGTGTTCCGATAATCGTTCCTACACCGCCAAACAAGCTTGTACCACCAAGAATAACCGCAGCGATAACAGAAAGCTCATCCCCTTCACCAAAGGAAAAACGACCTGCATTCATACGACCTGCATAGAGAAGACCCGCTAAACCAGCCATTAATCCTGTACCTAGGAAAACCATCAGCTTAATTTTCATTGTCTTCACACCTGAAAATCTTGCAGCGTTTTCATTTCCGCCTGTAGCAAGCACCTGACGGCCAAATGCTGTTTTACGAAGCAACACATGGGCGATAACCGTAAAAACTAGAGTCCAAATAAGAAGAACCGGAATTGGACCAATGTCACCAGATCCAAAAATAAAGTTGAAATTTGCATCTACAATTGGAACTGGTGCTGTGTCTGTAATCCACATCGCAAAACCTTTAACCGCTCCCATTGTTCCCAATGTTACAAGGAAGGAAGGAATGGCTACCTTTGTAACAAGCAAACCATTGATTAAACCAACCACAAGTCCTGTACTTACACCGCCAATGAGTCCTCCCACAATGCCATAACCGGCTTGGATTGCCAATGCACCTACAAGAGAAGAAAGAGCGGCAATGGAACCTACAGAAAGGTCAATTTCACCTGTACTGATTACAAATGTCATTGCCAACGCCATTAAGGAAATGGTGGCTGTTTGTCTAACAATATTTAACAAGTTTCCTGATGTTAAAAACCCTTCATCACTTAAGGTGATAGAAAAATAGATTAATACTCCTACGAAAGCGAAATAAACAATATAATTGCGCCACTCGAAGCCTTTCAATACCGGAGTTTCCGGCTTTTGTAAATTAGAAACCTTGGATTGCATATTGTAATTCCTCCTCTGATTTAATCTCCTTGCGTGTCGTCTCTTTCTTTATTTTCCCACCATGCATGACGACCACACGGTCACTCAAGGCAAGCAGTTCTGGGAGTTCAGAGGAGACCACAAGGATCGCCTTGCCAGTTTCGGCCATTGCTCGAATAATTTCAACGATTTCCGTCTTTGCACCAATATCCACACCGATTGTGGGTTCATCCAACATAAGGACGGTAGGATCATTTGCCAGCCATTTGGCTAGAACAATTTTTTGCTGATTACCGCCTGATAACAGTCTGGCTTGTTTAAAAATATGATCCGTTTTAATATTTAGTTTTCGAACAAAATCATTACTAATGTCATTTGATTTTTTATTATCAATAAAGGTTCCTTTTTTAACCTTCGAAAGAATTGGAAGAATCATATTATCCTTGACACTATGTTCAAGAACCAAGCCTTGCATTCGGCGATCCTCCGGAATCAAAGCAAGACCTGCATCGATTGCATTTCTCGCATTTTTAATGGATTGCTTTTCACCATTAACATAGATTTCTCCATTGTCAATTGGATCAATCCCAAAAAGACTTCGAAGCAATTCAGTTCTGCCACTTCCCATCAACCCGGCAATTCCGACGATTTCTCCCGGCTGAATTTTAAGATTTATATCTTGCACTTTCCCTGCACTTAAGTTTCTCACTTCAAAAATCGGCGGTACGTCTGTTGCGTAAGAACGTTCCTTCCATTCAAAGGCCTGGTCAAACTCCATGCCTACAATATGTTGAATCACAGTGTCAAGATCGGTTTCACTACATGTTTCGGTTGTGATAAATCGGCCATCACGTAAAATCGTAATGCGATCGCATATTTGAAAGATTTCATCCATTCTGTGTGAAATATAGATGATGGAATAACCTTTTGCTTTCAATTTGTTAATGAAACTAAATAGTACTTCTGTTTCATTTTTGGTTAAGGAGGAGGTTGGCTCATCCATGATAAGAATTTTCGCTTCTTGGGAAAGCGCTTTGGCAATTTCGGTCATCTGCCAATAGCCGACACCCAAATTTTGTACAATATCATTTGGTTTGATATCTACGCCTAATTCTTTAAGCAGTTTTTCCGTTTTCTTTTCACAATCCTTGTCATTTAGCAGCCCAATTGATGTTTTCTTCTCACGAGTGAGATAAATGTTTTGAGCAACGGTAAGAGTCGGAATTAAACTGAACTCTTGGAAAATCATCGATATATTGTTTTTTTGCGCATCTTCATAGCTCTTAATACTTACAGGTTTTCCTTCAATTTGAATGTCGCCGCTATCAGCGGTATACACTCCGGTTAGAATTTTCATTAATGTAGATTTCCCCGCACCATTTCCCCCCATCAAGGCGTGAACTTCTCCTTTTTTCACTGAGAAATTAACATTTTTCAGTACGGGAATCCCATTAAATCCTTTATTAATATTTTTCATTTCTAGAATAGGTTGTTCCATCCAAGTTCACCTTCTTTTCATGGTAGAGGCTGCTTTTCGGGCAGCCTTATCCTATTTATTATTTCATTGCATCTTGAACTGTTTTTGGAGCATCTACCCCGTAGATAAGCTTCCAAGAATCTAATACATTATCTTTTGTTACTTTTATCGATGGTGAAGCAACATATGCTGGTGCTTCCTTACCTAATAGTGCATAGCCGGAAAGAATGGCTTGTGCTACACCTTGGTCATATGGCAGCTGTGCTCCAAGTCCTTTTACAATTCCATCTTGTGCAATCGAGATCGCAACGTTAGTTCCCAGGTCAACAGTTGTTACAACAAGATCATTTTTGCCTGCAGTTCGGGCAGCAGCCATTACACCTTCAGCAGGTACATCCCATGGAGCAAAGATTCCATCAATGTCTTTATTTCTTGTAAGCATCGCAGATGCTACTTTTTCAGCATCGTTTGGACCGGTAATACCGCCTTTGTCTACAATTTCAATATTTGGATATTTTTCTTTGATTCTTGCTTCGAATGCATCAGAGCGGTTTTTTGTTACGAAAAAGTTTACATCGTGATAAACAATACCAACTTTACCTTTTCCACCAAGTTTTTCAGCCAGAATGTCCGCTGCTGTTGCTCCGTTACCTGCGTTGTCACCAGATACAATACTGATGTAATCTTTTCCTGGGACAAGGCCGTCTGCAGCTCCATCCATAAATACTAATTTAACCCCTTGTGCAACTGCTTTTTTATAAGCCGGTGCTGTAGAAACGGCATCAACTGGAACTGAAATCATGATGTCAGGTTTTTTTGCTAAAACCGTTTCAATATCATTTACTTGCTTTTCTGCTTTAAACTGTGCATCTGTTACAGCAACTACTTTGATACCCATTTTCTTAAACGTATCCTGCATCGCACCTACTGCGGCATTCATATAGTCAGTACCTGAGTAATGCATAACAATTGCTGCTTTATATTTTCCATCTTTGATCTTTTTAAGTTCTTCCTCAGTTAGTTGTAATGATTTTGCAGAAACAGCTTGTTCGCCATTTGGTCCTTTATCTTGTACTTCTAAATCAGGAATAGCTGGATTGATCGTTAATGGTCCTGATGCTGTTTCGGAATAGTTTTCATTCTTTTTTGTAGTTGCTTGATCACCTGAAGTAGGTTTATTGCCGCCGCATCCCGCCAGCACAATACTTAAAATCAATAACAATAATACCGAAAGTGAAAAACTCTTTTTCATTTGGTTAACCCCCACTATTTTAGTTATTTAGTTGAAGCTCGTTATTTTGTTAGCACCACCCTTAGAATCTAAAGTGTGGCACCACCCCCTTTTCATAAATTGAAAGTTTAGTAAATTTTATCTAGTAATCGTTTACATTCAAGAGATAGAATAGGAATCTCATAGACTTCCAAAGAATGTAAAGGATTACATTCATATTAAAAATTTTTAAATAGTTCTGACAGACTCCCTTATAACCAACTGGTCAGCTAAGATAATTTGCTCGCGTTTGACTTCCTCTTTGTTGATGAGCTTCATCAGTAATTCCATCGCATTCTCACCAATTTCGAATGCTGGCTGAGAAATCGTTGTAAGGCTCGGTTCAAATATGGAGGAAAATTTTAGATTATCAAAACCTAGAACCGAAATATCCTCAGGAACCTTAAGACCATTTGATTTAATCGCCTTAATCACTCCCATTGCCATATCATCGCTTGCAGCGAATATCGCTGTTGGGACGTGGCCAAGAGCGAAAAACTTCATCATGAGATTAAAACCGCTATCAAATGAGAAGTCACCCTCCTGGACTAACACGGGGTCAACGATAAGGTTTTTTCTTGCCATCGCCTGATAAAATCCTTTGAGGCGGTCTCGGCTCAATACGATATCGAGAGGTCCAGTGATGCAGCCAATTCTTTCGTGTCCCAAATCGATTAAATATTCCGTTGCCTTTCTTGCACCGCTGATGTTATCAATCGAAACAGTTGGGATCCTGGAGCCTTCAATATATTCACATGCCAGCACCACCGGAAAACTTCGGGCCACCTCTTCAACGGCTGCTGCATCCATCCTGGCGGTTAATAAAACCATTCCATCTGCTTTTTTTTGCTGCAGGATGTTTAAATACCCCTTTTCTCGTTCCACATCATTACCTGTATCGCCGAGTAATACCTGATATCCTTTTGCAACAGCGACAACTTCAATTCCCCTTAATACATTTGAAAAAAAGGGATTTGTAATGTCAGGCACAACGACTAGAATTGTCTTCGTTTCGAGTCTCCTTAGCTGGCGTGCTAAGATATTAGGCTGATAATTCAATGCTTCAATCGCCTTTAACACTTTTTCCGTCGTTGTTTCCCTTACTGTTTCAGGCTTTGTTAAGACTCGAGATACTGTTGCAGTAGAAACTTTAGCCTTTTTTGCTACATCCACAATCCCAACCATCTTTGTTCTCTTTTCCTTTCTTTGTTTCTCTGCTTGAATTGTAATCGATTACAAAATTGTCGTCTAATCGCCTTCAGACAAGCTTTTTATCCAATTGGCTAATAGATTTTTTCATCCAGAAAGCCATTTCATTCATTCGAACAAAAAAAGCATTTTTTTTAAAAAAATAAGACCCAGTAATTTTTCATTACTGAGCCATACTTTTTTATAACGATTTACATTTTTGCAACTCTGCAAGCTTATTCTTCGAAACCTTTGCAGTCTCTTCATAATTTTTAAAATAGGCATGGTACGTTTGGCCAGCCGCTTCAATTTTCGTTAAATATTGCAAATTGATAATATAGGAACGATGGGAGCCAACAAATCGCGAATCAAGAATTTCTTCAAGGTCGGTTAACGCTTCATTTAACTCAATTTTTTGATTAACCATATGAATGACGGACTTTCGGTCAGCTCTTTCAATAAAAATAATCTCGTCTAACGGAATAAAAGAATACTGGTTACGCTGTTTGATCATTAAATCCTTTTTGACTGGAGCAGAAGGCGGAACCGTGCCGGTTTGCTTCGCAAAGGCTGCTGCGCGCTCTAAAGCGGAATAAAGCCTGCCCCGCTCAATCGGTTTCACAATATAATCGATTGCATTCACCCCAAAGGCTTCAAGCGCGTATTCATCATGGCCTGTAATAAAAATAACCTGCAAGGTTGGCAGAATTTTTTTACACGATTTAACCGCTTCCATTCCGTTCAATAATGGCATGTTAATATCAACTAACACGATGTCAGGCTTTTCCATCATTACTTTGTTGATTAAATCCTCACCATTTACTGCTTCTCCGACAAATTGATAGTTCGGAACAGATTTAATCAAATGCTTTAACAATTTTCTAGATGGTGCATTGTCCTCTGCAATCAAAACTTTCATAAATCATCCCTCATGTAATTAAGTTTGGTTTAAACTATATCACATAACGTATTAACTAGATAATATGTGAAAAAAATGAAAGAAACGGCTTCTTATTTTTTTGTTAGTAGGGAATCTAACTGATTACAGTATAGACAGTATATCTGGCTTAGGAAGTTTCTAGAATCGCAAGGGAATGGTGGAGAAAAAATGGAAGGAACCAATAAGGAAAACTTATATAAGGAAGTTCTTCGGACCATGTCCGAATGTGTAATGATTCTTGAAAAGTCAGGGAAAATGGTTGCCCTAAATGAAAATGCAGAAAAAATACTGGGGATTAAATCAGAGTTCTTAACTGAATCCAGCTTGATGCAGCAAGATTATTTAAATGAAGACGGATCACCGTTACCTTATTCTCGGTTACCGGGAATAATCACACTTAAGGATGGTATTCCTTTCCATGATTTCATATTAGGTATTAACGACGGGAATAAGGAACCTAAATGGATCTCAGTCAATTCAACGCCTCTTAAAATTTGTGATACTGAAGAACAACAGGCTGCCCTTGTTACCATTTCTGATATCACCGAACGAAAAAACATGGAAAATGCCTTAATTCAAGCTAAAGAAGAGGCAGAAAAAGCAAATATGGCTAAATCCGACTTTCTGTCTAAAATGAGTCATGAACTCCGTACACCATTGAATGGAATCCTTGGTTTTGCACAGCTATTAGAAATTGAAGAAACCTTAAATGATGATCAGCGTGATTTTGTCCAAGAAATTTTAAGTGGGGGGAGACATTTATTAAGTTTAATAAATGATATTTTAGATTTATCAAGAATAGAGACGGGCCAAATAAAAGTATCGATTGAAGAGATTGATCTTCTAACGATTATCAATGAATGTATCAATATCGTCCAGCCGCAGGCCAAGAAGAAGAGAATCAGTATACTTAACCAATTGGATTACTGGCAAAACATATTTATTCTTGCCGATCCCATTCGTCTTAAACAAATCTTACTTAATCTTCTCGATAATGCGATCAAATATAATCGGGAAGGCGGCAAAGTCATGATCTTCTCTTATTTCAAAGGAAACGAGCAGGTCATTCATGTTGCGGATACAGGGGTCGGAATTTCAGTTGAAGAATATCAAAAGGTATTTGTTCCCTTTTACCGAATTGAAGGGACACAAGAAGAAGGTACAGGTATTGGATTGTCTTTAGTAAAACAGCTCGTCCAGCTAATGGGAGGGCAAATTAGTGTAACGAGTCAAAAAGGTTTAGGAAGTGATTTTTGCTTTAGCCTCCCTCTTCCCCATGATTTAAAGCCTGTGATGAGATGGGGTGAAGAGGTTGAACTTACTAAGGAAAATATCCGGAAGGCAGATGACTACCGTTTGCTGTATATTGAAGATAACACGTCGAACGTAAACTTAGTAAGGAACATCATGAAATCGCAGCCTTCCTATACGCTTTTATCTGCTCGTACCGGAAAAGAAGGATTAGAAATGGCAGCGAATGAAAAAGTGGACTTGATTCTGCTTGATCTAAACCTTCCCGATATCCATGGCTACGAAATATTTGATAGGTTAAAAACAATAAAACAAACAAAAGATATTGCAGTAATTGCTGTAAGTGCCAATGCGCTTCCGCAGGATATCCAATATACATTAGACAAGGGGTTTGATAATTATGTAACAAAACCCTTTAATGTAAAAGAGTTTTTGACCATCATAAGAGAAACGCTGAATAGTACGATTAACCAAAATATTCCGGATGATGAAATTTTAAGCACAGGGCCGCATGGAGAGGAGGCTATTTCAGCCAAAACACTCCAGTTATCGTTGAAAGACCTGAAAAAGCTTAAGGAAATGAATTATAAGGCAGCTGTTGCCATGCACTATACTGAAAATGATTTTTCAACTGCGATCATTAATGGTTTGAAAGATACTTTTGAAAAAATGGGTATAGAAGTAGTTGCTGTTACGAATGCACAATTTAAGCCTGAAAAACAATTAACAGATATCGAAATTATCATGGCTAAAAAACCAGATGTTATCGTTAGCTTACCGGTTGATCCAGTTGCAACGGCTCCTGCTTTTAAAAAGGCTGCAGAAGCAGGAATCAAACTAATTTTTATGGATAGCATGCCTGAAGGATTAGAATTTGGCAAAGATTATGTGAGCGTTGTTACATCTGACAGCTATGGGAATGGTATATTTGCAGCTGAGATTATGGGTAAAGAACTTAAAGGAGAAGGTAAGATTGGTGTTATTTTCCACAATGTTGATTTCTTTGTAAATAATCAGCGTGTAGAAGCATTCGAAACTACGATTAAAGAAAAATATCCAAATATTAAAATTGTTGTACGTGCTGGAATTACCACCCCAAACGATGCCAAAAAAGCAGCCTCTGGTATGTTAACAAAAAATCCAGATTTAGATGGTATTTTTGCCATTTGGGATGAACCCGCGGAAGGAGCACTAGCTGCAGCACGTAAAGCAGGGAAAACTGATATAGTCATTACGACCGTTGATTTGGGAAGTAATGCGGCATATCAAATTGCTTCTGGAGGAAATATTAAAGGTCTTGGAGCGCAATTACCTTATGAACATGGAGTTGCACAAGCAATTATTGCGGGATATTCATTACTTGGTAAGGAAGTAGCTCCATTCTATGTTGTACCAGCGATGAAAGTGACAAAAGAAAATATCTTAAAGGTTTGGAAACTGGCTTATCGTCAAGATCCTCCGGATGCCATTCAAAAGTACTTTTAATTAGCATGATTTATAGCGGTAACAAGAGTATCAACCCCAATATTACTGTATAAAAAGGAGAGGCCGGATTCATGTTGAAGCCGGCCTTTTTTTAGTCGAATAGACCTCTTATTACGACCTCTTTTTCTCTCAGATTTCAGGCTTCATGAACAACTCATAAAAACTGTTTTCACTAAAAACCTAAAAACCTTCTACAAAATGCGGGCGGTGACAGTGGCAGCTAGATCAAAGGTACGAACGCTTTCATTTTCGCTATGTCCTTATCCTCTCTTATAAACTTTATCTTTTGAAAAAATCTCGATTTTGTTGAGAGGATTTTTCAGTTATTCGTTCGTGCTCCGCTTCATCAATAATCCCAAGCATTTTACATAGAAACGAATACATCAAGATTTTTTTCCGGGTGCGTAAAGATTGACGCATGATTATTCTCCTCACTTTTCTTTATATATATTATCCATTCCACAAAAGTTTCGTATGTGCAAAAAAAATTCTTCAATGAAATTTTATTGTGTTTCCACTAAATAATTGAGAAAATAAAAAAACATTATTTTTTCTTGACTTTTAAGTATAACCCTGTAAAAGATAACCAAGTGTTACTTTAAATTAGATCTTAAACTTAATAGTTATAATTCCAAAAACTTCTCCTTTAAATTCAGATTTCTACGTAACGTGATCCAAAATTGTAAAGTGCAAAAATCTTTGTCCATCAAGAAAGAGTTTTTCTAAATTTATATTTCAGGGAATGATTTGGTGGTTTAAAACATTTAATTTGATGTAGAGAGCGGTACTTCCGACAATCGTCCAGGGATTCCATAACTAATAGAAGATACTCAAAATCAAAAGTTAGACATAATTGATTAATTGAGCGAATTTAAAAAGCAGATGGTTGGCGAGGATCATTACAGATTCTCGTAACCCTTTAACACATTTTGAAAGAATTAAATCCCATTACAATGTTTTATTTAAAATGGATTACTTTACTGGACTAGAAAAGAAGCACCATCAATTACCCCTAATGGAGAAAGAATACTTTTCCAAAGAGGCTTTTGAACTTCTAATTACAAAAACTATTAGTCCACCCCACCAAATAGCACTAAAGTTCACTAGTCGTTGGAGTGGGCTTGTTTCCCTCACTCAAATATCGTTTCCATTTTATCTCTATAAACAAAATTTGTTAACTGACAATTTAATTTCTAAGGAAGATTTGATCGAATACAAAGAACTAACTGATCAAAGCTTAAAAGAATTAGATTTGTCTAAAACCCAGCTTCAAAAGAAACTCGAAGAGTGTACATATGAAAACTACACTCTTGAAATGGGAAAAAAACTGAAGGAATTTCTTTCTCTATCTGAAAATGTTATTTTGCTCATAGCCGTCCCCTAATCCCCTTATCTTTAAGATTCAAGTATATAAAAAAATACCTATAGATAAAACACTCTTTTTTCAAGTGTCCTATCTATAGGTACCATAGTATAGGGTTAGTTGCCTTTCTTTAAAATGAGTTGCGAGATACATTCGACGTGTGCGGTCTGCGGAAACATATCCACTGGTTGAATATACTTAACATCGTATTTAGCACTCAACATTTGAATGTCTTTTGCCAAAGTGGACGGGTTACATGAAATGTATATAAGTTTTTCTGGTGCTGTTTGCAAAATCGTTTGGATTAATTGCCCATCTAGACCCGTTCTTGGCGGATCGACGATGATCACATCTGGCTTCCATCCCTTTTTCACCCATTTAGGTAGAACCTCTTCGGCTTTTCCTGGTACATATTTGGTATTTGTCATCCCGTGGCGCTTTGCGTTTTTCTTTGCGTCTTCAATTGCTTCTGGGATTACGTCCATACCACGGACCTCAGCTGCCTGCTCTGCAAGCCATAAGCCAATCGTTCCAACACCACAATAGGCATCCACAATTTTTTCAGTACCTGTCAATGCTGCAGCACTTTTCACTTCATTATAAAGCTTAATGGTTTGAACAGGATTCAACTGGAAAAACGTTCTAGCAGATAACTCAAATTGTAAGTCACCCAATGTTTCTTGGATAAACTCTTCACCCGCTAACGGCAATGTCTCTTCCCCAAATATAAGAGATGTTTTTTGTTCATTGATGTTCTGAACAATGGATTTCACATTAGGAAGTCGTTTTTGTATTTCGTGCACAATCTGTTCTTTCTTCGGCAATTCTTGTTGATTTGTAATGAGTACCACCTGGAGTTCGCCACTTTGCACCCCTACACGGGTAACAATCGTCCGAACGATTCCTTTACGTGACTTTTCATTATAGATCGTAATTTTTAGTTCTTCGAGAATCTTTTTAACAGCATTAACTGCTTCATTCGTTTGTGAATGCTGAACCGCACAATGTTCTATATCGATAAGTTGATGCGAGTTTAGACCATACAAGCCTGCTAAAACCTTCCCGTCTCTTCCCGCAAGTTGGAAACTGCTCTTGTTCCGGTAACCCCATGGATCTTCCATGCCAGTGGTTTCTCGAATATCGAGTTTGTCCACTTGGAGCCTTGTATGTCGTTCAAGTGATTGAATAACAATATCTCGCTTTTCCTTTAATTGCTGACTATATGCTAAATGCTGCAACTGGCAGCCTCCACATTGCTCATAGACGGGGCAAGGCGGCTGAACACGATGCGGCGATTTAATTCGTATCTTTTTAATTTTTGCCTCAGCAAATTTGGGGTTAATCTTTGTTGCCTCGACCACGACCTCTTCACCGGGAAGTGCTCCAGGCACAAAAACGACTTGCTTTTTAAAATAACCGACGCCTTCCCCATTAATACCAAGTCGTTTGATGGTTAAGGGAAAGGTCTGTTTTTCTTGAATTTTGATTGATTGATCTGTTTTCATTTTGTTCACTCCAAATTCCGTTACCTGTTTGATTCTCCGTATTATAGCATTATTAACAGAGAAAAGCCGAATTCAATCGAATTCGGCCTAATTTTTGCCCAGTCTCTGGAAAAACGTCGAAATTTTACTCTTTTTCTTTTTTGGAAAATCGTCGAGACTTTTAAATTTATAGCCTTTCTTTTTCAAATCTTTAATTACGGTTTCAAGGGCATCGGCATTATCCTTCGATACTGTATGCAGTAGTAAAATACAGCCCGGATGAATTTGTCTCATAATGTTATCGTATGAATATTGCCAGCCTCTCTGTGCATTGGTATTCCAGTCCACAAATGCCAGTGACCAGAAAACATGTGTATAGCCCTCTTCCTTTGCAATCTCCATCGTTCTCTCACTAAAAACGCCCCGTGGTGGACGTAAATATTTCATTTTCTTTTGACCGGTAATCTCTTTTGTTTTATCCTTTACTTTTCTAAGCTCTTCACGAATCCGCTCATCACTGACTTGTGTCATATCGGGATGATGCCAAGAATGATTTCCTATTATATGTCCTTCATCTACCATCCTCTTGGTCAATTCCGGTTGAGATAATAAATAATGCCCCGTTACAAAAAAGGCAGCAGGCACTTTTTCCTTTTTCAATACATCCAATACTTGAGCCGTATAGCCCGCTTCATAGCCATTATCAAAGGTAAGATATAAAGTCTTTGAGTCTGGATCTCCCTTATAAAAAGCACCATATTTTTCAAGAACTTTTTCATACTCCGCACCAGCATCAGGCGGCTGTTCATCGACAGCTTTCTTAAAACCCCAATGAATTGGCTTATTAGGAGTGTAGCCATATGTAACCTGAGGCACCATTAACAGCAGCAAACTAAGGATGCATAACAACTTTTTCATCCATGTTCCCCCTATTTTGTTTTTTATAGTGTTTGTTTCTAAATGGGAAACATGTTTAGCAGATTAAGGAAAAAGAAGTGGTTGGTGGTAAACACTATCACTTGTATGACCAAAACGAGTTAGTTTTAGGAGTGATAATAGGTAGGCAACCGCTCTCGGGGTTGGAATACAGAGGAAATGGCGTATTTCTGAATTTGTAAACCATGGTTTAAAAATCAAAAAATAATCGTAAATGGCGGTTATATGGGCATCTTTTGAAATAAATTGACAGGAAGGGCAAATCCATTTTTGTCTATCATATTTCACTGGTGCAAATAAACATTTGGGGCATTGAACACCGGTAATAATGTCTGATTCAGGTATATTGAACACTTTTAATATGTCTTCCCTCTTAGGTGTGTGTTTTTCTAAAAATAGGTCTCCTCTTATTTTTATTACCTCCTGTTCATTTATCCAGCTCTTGTTATTAGCATTCTCTATTTCCTCGATTTTTTTTAATAAGTTATGTGATTTACAAACTTTATTTTCCACCTCCCTGTTGCCTGAGGTTATAATAATTTCACTTGAAGACCTTGAAAAAACAACTAAATTTTCAATAGAAATCTTAGGAATATTATACATTTCCAACCAGTATTTCATTAATATTTTATGACGATTGGCTTGAGAAATTGGATTTTCATAAATTTCTCTTGTATCAAAAGCCTCTTGAATCATTTGATTTTTATCAATTGTAATTTTTCCTGTATGATTCTCTCCTTCTAATTGAATAATTATTTTTGAAGTGAGAAGAAGAGCATCAATTTGAAAAAATGCTTCTCCTATTGGAAGACGGACGTCGTGGAAAATGTGGTATTTGTGATTGGGGATCTGCCCTAATTGGTAATTTATTTCTTTTTCACCATTATAACCAGACCTTAAGATTTTTATCTTGGATTTTACTTCTTGTATTTTTTCATTACTTGTCCTTAATCTTCTCTCTACAGCCCCTCTGCTTGAAGTAAAGGTATGGGCACAGTTAGATTTTTATCAAACAAAAATGTTCCTCCTCTATGCGTTTGATAAGGTATTTCTTTTTTAAAATGCATTTTCCTTCTCAAAGTTCAGTTATAATATGAACATTTATTTACTTATATTGGTTGGTAGATTGATTTTTGCTCTAGCAACCGTACAGTTCCTACAACAAACCATACAGTTTCTACAATTTATCGTACAGCTTCTACAAAAAAACGTACACCTTCTACATTTAACCATACAGTTCCTACAAAAAACCGTACAGTTCCTGCAAACACCCCCTAAAAGATTAGACTTCTCAATCGAGTCTAATCTCAATCTTAGACAGACCAGCTACCTGACCTAGTTTGCTCTAGCAACCGTACAGTTTCTACAATTAACCATACAGCTCCTACAAAACACAGCCACCCAACTCCGCAACACACCCAAAAAAAAAGAACAGGCCCCAAAATAGAGCCTGCCCTAAAACTTAATTAAACACCCGATCCTTAAATTGCGCCAATTTTTCTAATGAAGATTTATCTACATCTGCATGCAGGCTGTTCCCATGCGAATCCATCGTTACAACCGCAGTAAATCCTTCTACACGAAGGTGCCACATTGCCTCAGGAATACCAAATTGCATAAGGTCAACGCCTTCAACTCCCTTAATACAATCAGCATAATACTGAGCTGCGCCGCCAATCGCATTCAAATACACGCCGCCATGTTCTTTAAGAGCGGCCAAAGTACGTGGACCCATACCGCCTTTTCCGATAACAGCGCGGATACCGAACTTCTTCATGATGTCGCCTTGGTAAGGCTCCTCGCGGATACTTGTGGTTGGGCCGGCAGCCTTAACATGCCAAACGCCTTCCTTGTCTTTCAACATAACTGGACCACAATGGTAAATGACTTGTCCATTTAAATCCACTGGTGAATCATGATCAGACAGGTATTTATGAATGGCGTCACGACCTGTGTACATCATACCGTTAATTTGTACCACATCACCGACTTGAAGTTCGCGAATTTGCTCTTCAGTAATTGGTGCCTGAAGGGTGATAACGTCATTCGCACGAGCAGCAGCTGTTTCTTTTTCAGCTTCAGTCTCAGTAAAATCGATAAAGTCGCCTTCCTGGTACATCCACTCATTAATTTCTCCAGATACAGGGTCTACACTTACACCTAAGCGGCGGAATGCCCAACAGTTATACGCTACAGAAACATAGAAGCTAGCTGGAATTCGGTTCATAACCCCTACTTTACAGCCTAACAGGGTTGCTTCGCCGCCAAATCCCATGGTGCCGATTCCCAATTTATTTGCATTTTCTAGAACATACTCTTCTAATGCACGCAAATCCTCGTTTGGATTAACATCATCTAAAGAGCGGAATAATTGTTCTTTTGCTAAATCGTATCCAGATGAACGGTCGCCGCCAATTCCTACCCCAATAAAACCTGCACTGCAGCCTTGTCCTTGTGCTTGGTAAACAGAGTGCATCACACATTTTCGAATCCCATCAAGATCGCGTCCTGCTCGTCCTAGACCTTCTAACTCACATGGAAGGCTATATTGGATATTTTTATTTTCACAGCCGCCGCCTTTTAAGATTAAGCGAACATCTATATAATCTTTTTCCCATTGATCAAATTTAATAACCGGTAAGCCGGCACCAAGATTGTCACCGCTGTTTTCCCCTGTTAAGGAATCAACCGAGTTAGGGCGTAGTTTTCCTTCTTTGGTTGCGATTACAATTGCATTTTTAATCGCTTCTTTAATTTCTAATTGGTTTACTCCAACCGGAGTTTTAATTTTAAAAGTTGGTAATCCCGTATCTTGGCAAATAGGTGAGACTTGATCATCTGCCATTTTAATATTATTTGTAATTGTCGCGAGGCTCATTGCTGCACTTGTACCTGCGTTTTCCTTCTCTTTTGCCGCTTTAACTGCACGGCGTACATCCTTTGGAAGCTTGGTAGAAGTTTCAACGACTAACTTGTACATACTTTCCTGAAATTTTTCGATATTCACCTAAAGTACCCCTTTCCCATTGTCCGATTCGCAATCTATTTAAAAATTACAACTATTTGACGATTATTATTATACTCCTATAAGCAAATGTTTTAAAGGTAAAGGTTTTCAAAAAAAAGAGCCTGCAATTAAACAGACTCTGGTGCTTCACGATGATTGAATTCTTTACATTTATTTTCTAATTCATCAATCATTTTAATTAAGTTGTCGATATCATCAAGATCCGTATCCTCTGGATCGATTGCATCTAGGACATCTAAAAACATGTTCAATCGTTGTTTTAGAAAACTAACTTGTGAATTTTTATCATGAGTTGAACTACCCAAAGTTGATTCTCCCCCTTCTATACCAATATCCTACACTTTCTGCATCTCTTTTTCAAAAAAGAACTCCTACACCCTCTGTAGGAGTTCTTCTCCAAAATCATCTAGGTCTTTCTGATGCAGCAAACCCAAATGAAACATGATCCTGCACTGGAATCCATGCCCCAATTCCTTGTGAGGTTACATTTTTAATCACGATGATTTTTTTACTTCCCTTAAGCATTAAATAAACTTCACCATAGGTAACTTTACCTTTTTCATTAACGGCAGGTGCGTAAGCATATAAGTAGCCTAATCGATTGACAGGAATATTATAGACATGGTCGTTCTTTGTTCCTGCTCCAATGATCGTATCAAACGCTAGAGGAAGTCGGGTTTTTTCCATAGCCTTTAACAGCATCATTTTTTTAACATCTTCGGCATTCGCGATTTTTGCAGTCAAACCGCCGCGAATAATTTTTTGTGCTTCCTGCACGTAATGAATCTGGTAAGGCACTTTGCCGCCGCGATTATCATAAAAGTTTGTATTAATCTTTTGAAACTCCCAGTTCGGAGACGTTTCTGTTGATTCATAATTTAATGGCCATTGACCAAGGTAGACAATTGCACGATAGCCTAACGCAAATGGTGTGCTATTAATACTAGTTTCGTTAAGCATGCGGATTAAATCCGGATTTTCAATTTTAACCTTCGAGGAATCAATAAGTTGCTTCGTTAATTCACTCGGCTGCAGAGTTGGTAAGTCCTGTGTTGAATTGGGATACGTATTTTCCTTCGTAATATTACGAACTGAAGGAGGAACTTGGTAATTTGCTGCTTCTTTTTTAGCATTTGCCTTCTCAGCAGATGCCGTTGGAAGAAACGCTAACAGTAAAAGCAGCGACAGGACAACAGGGATAAATTTTTTCATAAAGAAAAACTCCTTTCACAATATGGCAGTAATAAGTCTGCTCATAGTGTTTTCGGAGTTGAAAAGTTTTATCCATTTCCACTTAATTTTTCAAAATTCCTCCTGAAGATTACCTTCTATCAACCTCTTCATTAATTTTTCAAAATAAGGAAAACACAGTTGTACAAACGGACCAATGGTAAAGGTAATAATGATTGTTCCTATACCAATCGGACCTTGAAGCAAAAGTGCTGGAAACAATGCTACTAGTTCTCCAATTGTCTTAGCCACCATTAAATTAACACGAAAACGTTCTCTAATCGCCATCATAAAAGAATCAATCGGACTCGAAGGGAACTTTGCTTGTAAATAGATCGCAGCACCAAGTCCAATAATGAAAAGTCCAAGACCTAACGTTACTATTTGAATCATTAATCCATTGATTTCCCAAAATTCAAGTACTAGAAGCATCCAGAAGTCCACTAATCCACCAATTAATATGATGGTTAAAAGCGATAAAATTTCTGGTCTTCTTTTTAACAACAACGCATTTACAAAAATTAATACTGCTCCATCGATTATGATCCAGGTTCCAATCGTAAAACCAATCAATTCGGTAAGAGCAACATTTAAAGCATCCCAGGCACCTACACCGAGTTCCGCCTTTATGGTTAAACCCACACCAAAGGTCATAATAAATAATCCTATAATAAAAAATAAAGAACGATAAAATAATGCCATATGTCACTCCTTAAAAAAAAAATAATCTGAACATTTACAAAATTCAATTAATCAATTATAATATACTTAACCTATAAAAAAGGAGGGCAGTAATCAATCGACGACCATTTACCGATAAGGAGGTTGGGATTCCACTCATATATGAAAATTCAACACTCGTGTTTTTCAATAATAAATTAAACATGAAGGTTGGTGATTGATGGGCCCAAGAAACGCGATTGGTTTTACCCCATATAGCATATTGCTTGAAAATTATAGCACATTTATAGGTATACCCTTACATCGAATTAAATATTAAAAGAGAGACTCTGTGGCAACTAGCCCAGAGTCTTTTTACATGGTCATTCTTATAGGAGAAAGAAACCAATGCCCATAATGAAATAGGCGGCAAGAAGGGTCAGTCCCTCGAACCAGTTTGATTCACCATCATTTGAAATTACAACCATCAGCAGGACCGAGGTCACCATTGCTATTAACTCAGGAAGTGTAAAGATCAGCGGCATGGTTTTAGCAAAGAAAAGAGATAGTAGGACTAGCACAGGCGCAACAAACATTGCAATTTGCAGTGTTGATCCAATGGCAATTTCAACGGCAATATCCATTTTATTTTTAAAAGCCATAACAATAGCAGAGGCATGTTCTGCAGCGTTACCAACAATGGCAACGATAATGACCCCAATAAAGAGTTCGGTCCAGCCGAAAGATTCTGCTACATATTCAAATGTATGGACAAGATTCTCAGAAATATAGGCAACAGCTAAAGTTGCAGCTAAAAGTACCCAGATTGCCTTTCCCTTGCTCCATTCTGGTACTTCCTCATGATGCGTTCCAGCATTTTCACTTTGATAGACTCCACGATGAGTAACCAATTTAAAAAATAGCGCTGCAAGATAAAGTAAGATAAGTATAATGGATATACCAATACTTAAGGTTAATGTTTTCGACTCATTCATTTCCATTGAAAAAACTTCTGGGATAACAAAGGCAACGATCACAGCGAACATAAGCAGACCAGAATTATGACGTGCATCATGCACATTAAACGTCTGTCTTTTAAATTTCAACCCGCCGATAAAGAAAGATAATCCTGCAACAAGGAGCAGGTTACCTAGAACTGACCCCGTTAATGATGCGAGAACTACCCCAACCAATCCTTCCTTTAATGCAAAGATTGAAATGATTAATTCAACGGCATTTCCAAAGGTAGCATTTAACAGTCCTCCAATCCGTGGTCCTGCAACAATGGCCAAACTTTCAGTTGCTCTCCCCATATAGCTAGCCAGTGCAATGATTGAAACACAGTAAACAATAAAGAGTATCATGGTGGGCCAATGCAGAAATGTCCCAATCACTGAAAGCGGGACACCGATAAATGTAAGAAGCATAAATATTTTTTCCACAGTTACTCCTCCTATGGGGTGAAAAAATGTATAAAATTTTCTTAATAAGAGATTACCCTAAATTTGCTTTCATATAACGAATATTTTACTTGCAAATGCCCTATTTTCTCGTTACCATCGTTTTTGTAGCCATAAATTGGTTACTAATTACAAATAATGAGGACAATTTATGAATAAAATTAATTTTCGCTTTTGGGTTCTAGTTACCATTGTTGCTATTTCTGGCTTTTCACAAGGGATGCTGCTTCCACTGATTGCAGTTATCTTTGAACAAGGCGGGATTTCCTCCTCTCTAAACGGATTAAATGCAACTGCACTCTATATCGGAATCCTGCTCGTTTCTCCTTTTATGGAAATGCCATTACGAAAATATGGGTATAAACCGACCATTATTATCGGGGGCGGACTTGTGGTTGCTGCCCTTGCACTGTTTCCACTATGGAAATCTTTTTGGTTTTGGTTTTGTTTACGGGCTCTAATAGGTATTGGTGACCATGCTTTACATTTTGCCACACAAACCTGGATCACCTCGTCGTCTCCAAATGAAAAAAGAGGGCGAAATATCTCATTATATGGTTTATTTTTTGGAATTGGTTTTGCAAGCGGTCCTCTAATGACCCCTCTTGTAAATGTTAATGAAGCCTTGCCATTTATCGTCTCCTCCATCCTTTGTTTAATCGGCTGGCTATTTGTTTTTACACTTAAGAACGAGTTTCCGGAACAGGAAGTAGAAATCAATTCATTCTTTAACACCATGAAGCGCTTTGGCAAAACAATGAAGGTTGGCTGGGTAGCCTTTCTACCACCTTTCTGTTACGGTTTTTTAGAATCCTCTTTAAACGGCAGCTTTCCGGTTTATGCCCTAAGAAGTGGGATTGACGTAGCAAGTGTTTCCCTAGTATTAACGGCCTTTGCCATAGGAAGTATCATCACTCAGCTGCCACTGGGTGTCCTAAGTGATTCATATGGCCGAAGAAATATCTTAATGATCGTTCTTCTTCTAGGATTCCTAACCTTTACTTCAGCGAGTATATTTGAACATTCCTTTATTGGTCTTCTGGTTTCGTTCCTATTATCCGGAATGGTTGTGGGCTCAACGTTTTCACTTGGAATTAGCTATATGACTGATTTGGTACCGAAGAATTTATTAGCAACAGGAAATTTACTTTGCGGTATCTTTTTTAGCTTAGGAAGTTTAAGTGGTCCGATTATCGGCGGGTTATTTATTCAGTTTTTCCAAAAGATAAGTTTCTTTTATATTATTAGTACGATGTTGTTACTACTAGCATTCATCATTTATGTTTTCGGCAAAAAAACGTATTCCATGGTAGAGCGGCATAACTCTTAGGCTTTTGGAGCATTTTCATATAATTAACATAAAATGTATGATAAAATAAATTTAATAAAATAAATCTAATAAAATTAATCTTTTGAAGTCTGCTGTCATCTCCTTGATGACAGCTTTCGTGTTTTTTAAGGGTAATGATTTTGATTATTTTTCTCAATTAGAAAAGCGGAAGCGCCTTCGGAACAAGCAGAGCTTGTTCCTGCGAGGAGTAATCTAAGGAGCTTTCCTTAGTGTTCAGGGGCGACAGGCATAAGACGAGCCGGCGAGAAGGTTGTTCTTTAACCTTTTTGACAGATTGGCTTATGACCCCGAGCCCCTAGGCGCTGCAGCTAGACAGATAAAGCTAGGGGAGGGAACAAAATGAGTGCGGATGCTAAGAGATTATCAAATGGACTGCCAAAAGTAGGCCTTATTGAGAAAGTTAAACCACATGTAGAACTTATTGCAGCTGGATTAAGCGGGGTTTTCATTGCAGCTGGATGGATTACGGATAAGATGGGGGATCAGGTTGCTTCTATACTCTTTTATTTATTGGCTTTTGTTATAGGCGGATTTGCAAAGGCCAAAGAAGGAATTGAAGCAACGTATGAAAACAAAGAGCTAAACGTTGAAATGCTAATGATTTTTGCAGCAATTGGTTCTGCGATTATCGGCTATTGGACGGAAGGTGCGATATTAATTTTTATCTTTGCAGTAAGTGGTGCATTAGAGACCTATACGATGAACAAGAGTCATAAAGAAATATCCTCACTAATGAAGCTCCAGCCTGAAGAAGCACTTCTTATTAATAATGGGATTGAAAAACGTGTTCCCGTTACGGAACTGAAGGTTGGCGATAACATCCTAGTGAAGCCTGGCGAAAGAATACCCTCAGACGGAATCATTCGTAATGGCTACACAAACATTGATGAAGCAGCCATTACTGGAGAATCCATGCCAGTTTCGAAAGGGCTTGATACAGAGGTGTTTGCAGGAACAGTAAATTTAACAGGCGCCATTACTGTTCAAACAACGAAAGCAAGTAATGAAACACTCTTTCATAAAATAATTGAGCTTGTGCAATCCGCTCAAAGCGAAAAATCACCATCACAACAGTTTATCGAACGCTTTGAAGGATCTTATGTAAAAACCGTATTAGCTGCTGTTTTATTAATGATGTTCCTGCCCTACTTTTTACTTGATTGGTCTTGGAATGAATCGTTTTATCGAGCAATGATTTTGTTGGTTGTTGCCTCCCCTTGTGCTCTTGTTGCTTCCATTATGCCTGCAACGTTGTCTGCCATTTCAAACGGAGCCAAAAGAGGGATTTTAGTAAAAGGCGGCGTACATTTAGAGAATCTAAGCCATTTAGAAGCGATTGCATTTGATAAAACAGGTACACTTACAAAAGGGAAACCAGAGGTTACCGAAATCATCGTGAATGAAAACTTTGATAAAGAGGATCTTTTATGGAAGGCTGCTTGTATTGAAAATCAATCAAACCATCCCCTTGCACAGTCCATTGTAAAATACGTGAAAAGACATTTGGAACGTGAACTTCTTCAGCCGGAAAATCTTGAAGATGTACCTGGATGGGGAGTTAAAGCGAAGATAAATGGGGAGCACTGGAAAATTGGGAAAGCAGATTTTATTGGAAAAGAAGCCGCTCAATCCTTTGCTGACGGAAAAGCAGAAGACCTAGCAAGTCAGGGCAATACGCTTGTATTTGTGCAAATTAACAACGTCACAGCAGCCATGATAGCATTAAAAGATGTTGTTCGAACAGAAACAAAACTAGCGATTGATCACTTAAGGAAACAAGGTATCTATACAGTCATGCTTACGGGTGATAGCGAAAAAACGGCAAAGGCCATAGCCGATGAAAGCCACGTGGATCAGTATTTTGCTGAATGCTTGCCTGAAGAAAAAGTAGAGCAACTTAAAAAGTTGAAGGAAAAATATAAAACCATCGCGATGGTAGGGGATGGAATTAACGATGCACCTGCACTAGCTATTGCAAACGTGGGAATCGCTATGGGAGAAGGCACGGATGTTGCACTTGAAACGGCCGATGTCGTGTTGATGAAAAATGATTTACCCAGGATTGCAGAAGCGATTCATCTTTCGCAACGGATGAATCGAATTATCAAGCAGAATGTCATTTTCTCCATTACAGTCATTATGCTCTTAATTTCATCTAACTTTTTTCAAATGCTTGACCTGCCATTTGGTGTTATTGGACATGAAGGCAGTACCATCCTTGTTATTCTAAACAGTTTAAGACTTCTAAAAAATTAATGAACCGGGCTAAGCCCGGTTCTATTTAATGATATCCGTTACTGCCGTTAGCAGAACCTGATGTTTTATTTCCTTTACTGCCTTTACCTTTTTGTTTTGTACCGCCATCTTTTTTGGTTTTCTTCGTCATGATGTACCCCCTATTTAGTACTTGTTCCCCGCTAATATTGTTTGCAAGTCAGCATCATTTCATAAAGGATAAATTTTAACAATTGGTTTTATTTTTTTCACTATAGAACGCGTTAATTTCACCACCGATAATGATAATAAAACCAGATATGTATAACCAAATCAGTAAAACAATGATGGCTCCAATACTTCCATATGTCAGTGAAAAGTTATTAAAATTACTTACGTAGAACGATAAAGCGTAGGATGAAAGGATCCAGCCAACAGTCGCAAAACCGGCTCCTGGAAAAGCACTTCTGCAGCGTAATTTAACATTGGGTGCAATCCAATACAATCCAGTGAAAATTAAAAATAATATAAGGGCACTTACAACGAGTCTTAACATATCCCAAATATGAAGAAATTCCTCTGTAAATCCTAAATAGGAAAAGAGAAGTACTCCAATTTCCCTTCCAAATATAGGAAGTAATACAGCAACAATAAAAACCAAAATCATACCAACAGTCAGCAGGATGGCCATACCTCTAGATACAATAAAAGAACGACTTTCTTTGACATTGTAGGCTTTGTTAAAAGCTCTTACTAGTGCATGAATTCCATTAGATGCAGACCAAATGGTACCAATGACCCCGAATGAAAGCAATCCTCCATTCCGATTATTCATAACATAATTAACATTCTTTTCAATTAACTCCATTGTTTGAGGAGGGGCAAACTCTCTAATACTGCCTAGAATATCATGGTGTGGTATGGGCAGATAGGGCAATAATGTAAAAATAAAGATAAGGAGTGGAAAAAGTGAAAGAAGAAAAAAATAGGCAAGTTGAGCGGATAAACCTGGAATATCATCTTCTTCTATCCGATGCCAGAGCAGTCTAAACAAAGATTTGCGAACATTCACTACCTTCTCCAATTCTCACCTCTCCTTTACAGATACGATTTTCTATTTATTTGCGTTTTCCTCTTCCACGACAACTTCTTTTAATAAATCTTCGATGAGTGCCGAATCTTCATGGTTAGAAAATGCACTTTTTGTATCCTTAACTATTTCTTTTACCTGGGGAGTTAACTCACGGAGTTCGTCCACTTTTCCTGTAATATAAGAAATGTCCTCACTTACTTGCTCAATGGTATTTTTTATTTTCCCAGCCGTTTCTTTAACATTTTCGGTGATTTCTCTAGGATGTTGAACCACATAAGATACTTGGTTATACGCTTTTTTTACATTTACCTTCATTGCTTCTCGGGTTTGCTTATCTAATAAACTAAGCGCTCCCCCTACTGCCGCTCCAAAGAGTAGACCTCTCAAAAAAAAGTTTTTTCCCATTTTTTTAACCTCTCCTTCCAAACTGTTTTTATCATTCATTTCATCACTATGAAAAAAATACCAACTTCCTTATTCTATATTTTGCTTTAAGCATGCAGTCAAATGCAAGAGGCTACAGTTTATTCCTTTTATTCATTACCCATCATTTAGGATTTCAAAACATGTTTAGATTGACTTATTTGAATGAAAATGAAAAGATAAAGTAATAAATCTTAAAAAGAGGTGACGCCGATGAACTTATCAGAAAAGACTACTGAAAATGTAGAGTACATGATTGAACAAATAAAAGAGAAACTAAAAGTATTAAATCTTGGAGCCATTAAACCATCACACTTTGATGAAGAAATGTACGAAGAATTAAAAGAAATATATGAGATGGTTATTAAGAAGCCTTCGTTTAGCCCCAATGAGATGCAAGCATTGGTGGAAGAACTAGGAAATCTACGCAAAAATAAGTAAAACAGATCTCGTGAAGATCTGTTTTTTATTTTTCCTGTTCAGTTAAAATGATAGGCCCCGCTTTGGTAATAGCAATGGTATGTTCATATTGAGCAGAATATTTGCCATCAATCGTCCGTGCTGTCCATCCATTACTATCCATTTTTGTTTGATACATGCCGACGTTGACCATAGGCTCAATGGTAAACACCATTCCTTCCTTAATTCTTGGTCCCTTTCCAGGTAACCCGTAATGTGGCACATCCGGTTTTTCATGGATAACGGCACCAATTCCATGCCCAATAAAATCTCGGACAACTGAAAAGCCCTGACCCTCTACATACGTTTGGATGGCATGGCCGATATCACCGATTCTATTACCGTTGACTGCCTGTTCAATCCCTTTATAGAGTGCTTCCTTTGTTACCCTTAATAATGTTTGCGTTTCTTTCGATACATTCCCAACTGCATAGGACCAAGCAGAATCAGCTAATCCACCATTGTAATTGACAACCATATCGATGGTGACAATATCACCTTCCTTCAATGGTTCCTTTCTTGGAAATCCATGGCATATTTCATCATTTATGCTGGCACAAGTTGCATATTGATAGCCTTTATACCCTTTTTGCTGAGGGATTGCTTTGTGTTTACTTAAGTATTCATCGACAAATTGATCAATCTCCCAGGTAGTTATACCAGGCTTTATTAATTTTGCAATTTCTTTATGGCATGATGAAAGGATTTCTCCTGCTTTTTTCATCGCTTCGATTTCCCGCTGTGATTTAAGAACAATCATAACTCCCCAACCTTTATTATTATTTTTATGTATTATTACAGAAATTTAAAACACACTTTAATATTATCGTTATCAAACCATAATTTCAAAAAATATTCGATTAGAGGTGAATTTTTTACCCTAATAAGGTGTTCTTTATATGGAACTTTTTCAACTTTTTTGATAAAATTATTATAGCTATAATAAATATTAGGTGAGTGAGCCAAATGATAGGTGAGCGTGTTAAAAAACTTCGTTTAGAAAAAAAAATGTCTTTATCAGAACTTGCTGAGCAAGCAGGAGTTGCTAAATCATATTTGAGCTCTCTGGAAAGAAACTTGCAAACTAACCCATCTATTCAGTTTCTTGAAAAGATTTCTTCTGTATTAAACGTTCCTGTTGATCATCTAATAAATGAGCAAATTAATAAAGAAGAATTAGACAGTGATTGGATGAACATTGTAAAAGAAGCAATGGATTCTGGTGTCTCGAAAGAACAATTTCGTGATTTTATTGAATTCAATAAGTGGCGAATCAAACAAAGTAATGATTAACACTAAAAAACAAAGCATACTACGATAGTGTTTGTAGTATGCTTTGTTTTTTATGTATCTTAGCGATTCTTAACTAGTACTTCTCTAACCTCATTCTGATGGAGAAAATCAAGGATTGTTTCCTTCGAAAGACCCAGTTCCTTTGCTTCTTTAATAAGAGCCAGCCATTCCGCGTCCATTCCATTTAGCATGCTATCAGTGATTACCATTTCATTCACCCCTAAAATACCTTGTATTCCAGGTAGCCCGGCCATCATAGTAAGAAACCCTACCTACCTTAGATCCTCGGCTTTGCGTCCCTATTTTTCAATAGGTTTGCCTTTTTCTGTAACTTTTAGCCTATAAATAGTGAGTATTCAGTATATTCAATAGGTAAGGTCTCAGTCGTCGTAATTCGTAATTCCTAATTCCTACGTTCATTATATATAGTACTTTCTTAGTAGCGTGTTGTTTTTTGTCAAACATATTAATAATTCGAACCTTTTTTTTACACAAATTCTACCAAATTTCTACATTTTACTCTTAGCATACTATCGAATTTATCTATAACATACACTTCTTATGGAAGTTTATTGGAAAATCAGAGTGTTTATAGTCGAAATTTACTATTTTTCCCAAGGGAAAGATTTTGTAAAAAGGTATATAAAATCAATAAAAATTTTATGAAATTTGTCTAATTTGTGACAATTGACATATTGCATTAACAACATTAAAATATACTAAATATTATTAATATTCAAATAATGGTGGTGAATTCAGCCGATGACAGCCATTCATGTGTTGAACTATGCTATCCCCGTTGCCTTTATGGTGTTTTTTGGTTTCCTTATTGATCGCATGTGCACCCCTGCAAAGTCAGAGGAAAAAATTAACGAAGAGTAAGTATTCACCTCTCTACGTCCCTTACTTATAAAATTACATCGTTTGGGAATGATACAATCGTAGACGAAAGGAGTGTTCAATTTGGCACGTGGAGAACATTTTAATCACAAAAAGAAGGGTCATCCTGGAAATTTACCGAAGGATAATCAAGTTGTAAAGCATTCAAAGGATGCTATCGGGGATGAAGAGTTCCTTGTAGTTAGAGAAGCGTTTAAGAATAGAGTAGAAACCGAAGAAATAGAATAATGAAAGGCGTGATGTTTCACGCCTTTTTTGTTTACTTCACATTATCAAATTGCTGAATGAGTTGCTTTAAATCCAATTCTTTTAGTCCTACGGCTGCCTTCTCGATATCCTTCGAAAAGATCCGATCCTTTATTATGGAAGGAACGAATTCTCTTCCTTTCACATACATCCGTTTGGTCTGGGTGGCCATTTTCTCTACGCCGCGTATTTCAACTGCCTGCATCGCACAAATTAGTTCAATCGCCAGAACTCTTCTAGCATTCTGAATGATTTGATAGGCATGCCTTGAGGCAATCGTTCCCATACTCACATGATCTTCCTGATTCGCAGATGAGGGTATGGAATCGACGCTTGCTGGGTGGGCAAGTGTTTTATTTTCTGATACTAATGACGCAGCTGCATATTGCATAATCATAGCACCTGATTGTAACCCGGGTTCAGGACTCAAGAAAGGCGGCAGATCGCTCAATTGTGGATTTACTAAACGCTCGATTCGTCTTTCGGAAATATTCGCAAGTTCCGCGACCGCGATTTTCATAAAATCCATTGCAAAAGCAATCGGCTGACCATGAAAATTCCCACCAGAAATAACTTTTTCACCATCATTAAAAATTAATGGATTATCTGTCGCAGCATTCATTTCAATTTCTAATTTCTCTTTCACATAGTCAAGTACCTGCCACGAAGCACCATGAACCTGTGGAATACACCTTAACGAATAGGCATCCTGAACACGGTATTCTCCTTGAACGGTAGTTAATAAACTATCACTTAGGTACCTGCGAATTCTCGCGGCTGTATCAATCTGCTGCTGATATCCCCTTGCGATATGGACTTCCTCGGCAAACGCATCAATAATTCCGTTTAACCCTTCCATTGTCATTGCCGCAATAAGCTCACTTTCATATGCCAGCTGTTCTGCTTCTAGATAGCCAACAATTCCCATTGCTGTCATCGCCTGTGTTCCATTTATTAATGCAAGACCCTCTTTTGCCTCTAGAGTTATCGGTAGGATACCTTCCATTTGCAGCGCTCGATTTGATTCCATCCGATTTCCTTTGTAAAAAACTTCCCCTTCCCCAATCAGCACTAAGGCTAAATGGGAGAGAGGCGCCAAATCTCCACTTGCTCCTAATGAACCCTGCTGTGGAATCACCGGGATGATTTCTTTATTTACTAGTTCTACTAGTTTCTCGATAACAATTGGTCTGACACCTGAATATCCTTTTAAAAGTGCATTTGCACGTAAAAGAACCATGGCTTTCGAAACCAACTCCGGAAATGGTTCCCCGATTCCACATGCATGAGAGCGAATTAAATTAAGCTGTAAATCTCTAACGTGTTCTTTATCGATTAATACATCACTGAACTTTCCAAATCCTGTGTTGATCCCATAGACTACTCTGTGTTCAGAAACGATTTTCTCAACCGCTTCACGGCTCTTTTTTACAAGATCCATGCTACTATCAGAGGCAAATACTTTTCCTTTTCGGTATAGTACCTCTTTCATTTGTTCCAATGTTAAACTTTGACCTGTTAGCATAATCATATTTCTCACCTCTACCACTTTAATTGAATAAAGAAAGAGGCTGGATTCCATATCAGATTAGATTTGGAGTCCAGCCTCTTTTATAAACATTTGTTCATGTAATTTTGTTAGTGAATGCCTCATCGATTATCATTCCATTCAAAAATTATTATTTCAATAATTATTGTATGTGATTAAAAGCTTGATTGTCAATAGAATTGTCAGAATTTTAGTACAATATCACTTTAGCACAATAATAAAGAAAAGTAAAAGCGCCTAAGAAAAAAACAGTTCATTTTTTCCTAGGCGCTGCAGTTAGACTATAAAATTTACCAGAAAAACTTTATTTTAGATTTAACTTCTTTAAAGCATCTGCCAAAGCTGTGTTTAGTGGCTCTTCTTCCTTGTTTTGGTTATTCAAATACTTTTGCACGGTACGTTTATCTACTTTACCACCAGATTCTTTTTTGCGGCGTGCTTCAAACGCAGATAATTTTTCACGATATCCGCATTTACATGCAAAGACTTGGCCTTCTCCTTCACCGCGAAGTTCAAGTTTTTTACGGCATTGCGGGCAGCGGGCATTTGTAACTCGCGAAACATTTTTTCGATGTCCACATTCACGGTCTTGGCATACAAGCATTTTACCCTTTTTCCCATTTACCTCAAGCATTGGTTTTCCACAGTCCGGACAATTTTTTGTTGAGATATTGTCGTGCTTATACTTTTTATTACTTGTTTTAATTTCAGCAACAATTTCTTTTGTATATTTTTTCATTTCACTGATAAAGACTTCCTTTTTCAACTTCCCATGGGCAATTTGATCAAGCTTCTGCTCCCATTCAGCAGTCAATGTAGGAGATTTTAGTTCCTCAGGAACCAAATCTAACAATTGGCGCCCTTTAGAAGTAAGGTGAATGTCTTTTCCGCGCTTTTCAAGTAAAAATGAATTGAACAGCTTTTCAATAATATCAGCCCGTGTCGCCACAGTACCTAATCCACCAGTAGATTTTAATGTTTCTGCAAGCTCTTTATTATTTGTTTCCATATACTTCACTGGGTTTTCCATTGCCGACAGTAATGTTGCCTCATTAAAGCGGGCAGGCGGGGTGGTTTGACCAGATGTTTGAGCAATCAGTTTCACGTTTAGGGTAATGCCTTTTTCGATGCGAGGTAAGATTTGTTCCTTTAGGTCGTCAGCTGTTTCCTCGTCTTCAAAGCTATTCTCGTATACCTCTTTCCATCCACTCGATAAAATCGTTTTTCCCCTTGCAACAAAGTTCTCCTCACCGATTTTTGCACGAAGAGTTAATTGCTCATACTCAAATGCCGGGAATAGCACGGCTAAGAACCGTTTTACCACCAAGTCATAAATTTTCCGCTCTTTATCTGTAAAGGCTGAGAAGTTTACATACCCTTCTGTTGGAATAATCGCATGGTGATCTGAAACTTTGCTGTCATCTACAAATGCTTTTGATACTTTTATCGGTTTGCTTAAGATCTTATTGGTTAACGGACGGTACTCACCTACGCCACATGCTCTCAAGCGTTCTGGAAGCGTTCCTACAATATCTGATGAAAGGTAACGAGAGTCTGTACGAGGATAAGTTAAGACTTTATGCTGCTCGTAGAGCTTTTGCATAATATTTAACGTTTCCTTTGCAGAATAACCAAAGATCTTGTTCGCATCGCGCTGTAATTCGGTTAAATCATAAAGCCCAGGAGAAAAAGATTTCTTCTGCTTTTTCTCAATTTCTTTTACAATAGCGTTTTGTTTGCCAAGTTTTTTCACAACACCGTCGACTTTCTCTTTATCAAAGCTTCGGCTATTTCCTTTTGCATCCTGCCAAGTCAATTTTAAATTATCTGAAGTTTGTGCTTCGATTCCGTAATACGTTTGAGATTTAAAGTTTTTTATTTCATCCTCCCGAGCTGCAATGATTGCTACCGTTGGAGTTTGAACCCGGCCGCAGTTTAGCTGGGCATTAAAACGGGTTGTTAATGCACGGGTTGCATTCAGACCTATATACCAATCTGCTTCTGACCGCGCAACAGCAGATGCATATAAATTTTCATACGCTTTTCCCGGCTTCAGGTTGGCAAAGCCGTCTTTAATTGCTTTATCGGTAACGGAAGATATCCATAAGCGTTTTGTAGGTTTATTAACCTTTGCCTTAACAAGTATCCATCTTGCAACTAATTCCCCTTCACGACCACTATCTGTTGCAATAACAATCTCCCCAACATCCGTGCGTTGTAATTGGCTTTTTACAGCATGAAACTGCTTACTACTTTGCTTAATAACCACAAGCTTTAGCTCATTAGGTAACATCGGCAAATCTTCTATTTTCCAGGATTTATATTTATCGTCATACACCTCTGGATCTGCAAGGGTAACTAAATGTCCTAGTGCCCATGTAATAATATACTTATCACCTTCTAAAAAACCGTTTCCTTTTTTATTACAATTCAGAACTCGTGCTATATCTCGTGCAACAGAGGGTTTTTCAGCTATAACTACACTTTTTTTCATTTATTAACATCCTTTCAGTAAACCATTAAATAATAATATAGCATATTATAACTTGGTTGACTTAAATAGCATTACGAAAAACAAACTTTGAAAGGTCAGGACTAAACACCGGATATCTACATTCACTGACCTATCTTTTTTCTTGTAATTTTCTATTTGAGGATAGTATGATGTAAAGGCTATCATACATATTGGATCTGGAGGTACTTCATGAGGATTAGAGATTGGGATCCGAATTTAAAGGTTCGCTTATTTAGTGAAGCCATGATGAACATTACCTTTTGGATGTTCTTTCCGTTTTTGACAATCTATTTCGCAGACGAATTCGGAAAAAGCAAAGCTGGTTTATTATTGGTATTTTCACAGATTTTTTCAGTTATTGCCAACTTAATGGGTGGATACTGTGCTGACCGTTTTGGGAGGAAACGAATGATGGTCCTCTCAGCTATTGGACAAGGACTTTCTTTCCTTGCTTTTGCTTTCGCTAGTTCCCCCTGGCTTCAGTCACCTTGGATGGGATTTATTGCTTTTGCAATTGCTGGCGTTTTCGGTTCGTTTTATTGGCCTGCTAGTCAAGCAATGGTGGCAGATGTTGTCGAGGAAAAAGATAGAAGCAGTGTATTTGCCATATTCTACACTTCCATTAATATCGCCGTGGTAATTGGTCCTATTTTAGGGGCTATTTTTTATCTGAACTATCGTTTTGAAACATTACTCTTTGCTGGTATTGTTTGTATTTTACTTGGTTTAATATTAGCAAAATGGACTAGAGAAACAGCACCTATACAAAAAGTCGATCCCTTGGAAGCTGATCGTAAATGGTACTATTTCATACAAAATCAATTGAAGGACTACACATTAATCATAAAAGATAAAACCTTTCTTCTATTTATCATTGCAGGTGTCTTAGCAGGGCAAACGTTTATGCAATTGGATTTATTATTTCCTGTTTATATGAAAGATGTGATTGATCTTCAAACTCTGTTTTCAATTGGGGATTGGTCATTTACCGTTAAAGGTGAGCAAGCGTTTGGAATTGTGCTCGCAGAGAATGGCTTCCTTGTTGCATTACTAACGGTTGTGATTACGAAATGGATGAGTAGATATAAAGAACGAAATGTATTTGTGTTTTCCTCTGTCATATATGCAATCTCTATTGTACTTTTTAGTCAGACTCATTGGATTTGGGGATTTATCATCGCGATGGCTGTCTTTACCTTTGCAGAACTAATGGGGGCTGGAATTCAACAAAGCTTTGTTTCGAAACTTGCACCTGAGCATATGCGAGGACAATATTTTGCTGCTGCCAGCCTGCGATTCACAATCAGTCGGACAATCGCTCCATTATCAATCCCATTGACTGTTTTGATCGGATATGAATGGACATTTTTTGTTCTTTGTCTTCTTGCCCTTGCAAGTGCAGGTTTGTATTGGCTTATGTTTTATTCCTTTGAAAAGAAAACAGCATTGGATCCTAGCTAGGGTCCTTTTTTTCTTTCAAAAAAATGTCAATAAATTGTACTAAATTGTTCACATTTTGGTACTTTACTATTATAATTAAGTTGTAATTGTTTTCTAATATAAGGATGGTGGTATTAATGGAATTGTCCCAATTTATGTCCCCCACTTCATGGTCCGGTATTATAACATTTTTAGTCATTTTTTCTGCGGGTGTTTATTTTAATATAAAAGTATATGGCAGCAAATTAGAGTAGAGAGTCACATCCCTGCTTATTTTTTTGCCTATTTAGGGCTCACTGCCTTTTTACTGTTATCAGTTTCTTTTTTACATTAAAAAGGCTAAAATAAATAAGGAAGATTCTGAAAAAGGAGACTAAAAAATGAATGATTTTCAAAAAAATCTTGAAAAATATGCTGAGTTAGCCGTTAAGGTTGGTGTTAATATTCAAAAGGGTCAAACTTTGGTAGTTAATACGACCATAGATGCAGTAGAATTTGTCCGACTAGTTGTGAAAAGTGCCTATGAAGTTGGTGCAGATAACGTTATCGTTAACTGGACTGACGATGTGGTATCTAGAACAAAATACGATTTAGCTCCAGATGATGCCTTTACTACATACCCTGTTTGGCGTGCAAAAGAAATGGAAGATTTAGTTGATCAAGGTGCTGCATTTATGGCAATTGTTTCCTCCAGCCCTGATTTATTAAAAGGGGTAAATCCTGAACGCATTTCCAACTTCCAAAAAGCTGCTGGCACAGCGTTGGCTAAATACCGTCAAGCCGCACAGTCTGATAAAATTAGCTGGACTGTTATTGCTGCTCCTTCCCCTGCTTGGGCTGCGAAGGTTTTCCCTGACGCACCAAGCGCTCAACAAGTTTCATTACTTTGGGACGCTATCTTTAAAGCAGTTCGTGTTAATACAGATAATCCAGTGGAAGCATGGAAAAAGCATGATGAAACCTTGCATGAAAAGGTAAGCTACTTAAATGAAAAACGCTATCAAAAACTTCACTATACAGCACCAGGAACGGACTTAACCATTGAACTCCCGCATAACCATATTTGGGTTGGAGCTGGCAGTGTAAATGAAAATGGTTTTGAATTCATGGCTAATATGCCAACGGAAGAAGTCTTCACTGTTCCTCATCGTGAAGGTGTTAATGGGACAGTCGCTAGTACAAAGCCATTAAGCTACGGCGGAAACATTATTGACAATTTCTCTGTTACGTTTGAAAACGGAAGAATCGTCGACTATAAAGCGGCAGAAGGAGAAGAGTTCCTAAAGCGCTTAGTTGAAACGGATGAAGGCTCACATTATCTTGGTGAAGTAGCTCTAGTTCCTTTCAATTCACCAATTTCGCAATCTAACGTTCTATTCTATAATACTTTGTTTGATGAAAATGCTTCAAACCACTTAGCAATCGGAAGCGCTTACGCATTCTGTATTGAAGGCGGAAAGAAAATGTCCCCAGAAGAACTAAAAGAAAATGGTCTCAACGATAGTATTACTCATGTTGATTTCATGATCGGCTCGGATGAAATGGATATTGACGGCATAACTGCTGATGGAAAAACAGAACCAGTATTTAGAAAAGGTAATTGGGCTTTTTAAATAGTATAATGAATGGAGCAGCCTTATTGAGAGGCTGCTCTTTACTAATTATGAAAATTCGGAGGTTATTATTTTGTTAAATGAATTTAAGAAGTTTGCTATGAGAGGAAATGTAATAGATCTTGCTGTCGGGGTAATCATAGGTGGCGCATTTGGGAAAATTGTAACTTCCCTTGTGAATGATATCATTATGCCAATCATTGCCATGCTAGTTGGAAGGGTTAGTGTTGCTGAGATGGCATTTGGCTCAGTAAGATATGGGGTATTTCTCCAGTCGATCATTGATTTCTTAATCATTGCATTTTCAATATTTTTATTCATAAGATTCATTTCCCGTTTCAAAAAGAAAGAGGAAGAAGTGAAAGTGGTAGTTGAAATAGATAAGAAAGAAGAACTTTTAGCTGAAATCAGAGATTTATTAAAAACAGAAAAAGATTTTTCTAGATAAATGAAACATCTTGACCATTTCTACGTATATTCTAACTATAAATATTCTTCTTGAGGTGAATAAAATTGTATACACAAACATCTACTGAATTTTTACCTTCTGTTATTAGGACGTTTGCTCTTTCACTGGCCATTGCCTTTGTTGGAACCATGGCAGGTACATTTGTACCACCTGCATTATTTTTACCATTAGCAATACTAGAATTTGTTTTACTGATGATTGCACTTTTCTTTAGACGTAGGAAAGCTATTTCTTATACGTTCCTGTATGTCTTCACATTTATTTCAGGGATTACCTTATATCCAATTGTATCGTATTATGCAATGACTGCGGGAGCAAATGTGGTCATGATGGCTTTCGCGAGCACCACTGTCGTATTTACGGGTGTAGCAATATATGCTACTAAATCAAAACGTAATTTCTCCTTTTTAGGAGGATTCCTACTTGCAGCCCTACTCGCATTAGTCGCAATCTCGATTTGGCACATTTTCATGCCGTTAAGTTCTACAGCTATGTTAGCCTTCTCCTTCATCGGAGTTTTAGTTTTTAGTGGTTATGTATTATTTGATTTCAATCGTATGAAGCATTATGGTGTAAGTGCTGAAGAGGTTCCATTAATGGCGTTAAACCTATATTTAGACTTTATTAACTTGTTCATAAGTATTTTACGAATCTTTGGTATTCTTTCATCCAAAGACTAATATTAGAAGCCGGGAATCATTCTTTCCCGGCTTTTTGTTATGCAAAAGATTGGAGCTTTGGTTTAAGGTGCTCCTTTCCCCTTTTCATTCTTGTTTTCACTGTAGAAATGGGGATGTTCTTTCTTTTTGATATCTCAATTAAAGTAAGATCTTTAAAGTAATATAAAATGATTGCAGATTGGTATATTTCTGGTAACGTCATGACACTTTGAGTCATTTTTTCTAGCGAATATTTATGGAGAACTTCTTCTTCTGGTAGAGGAGGTTCTTCTACAGATGAAGTATAGGAGTAAACTTCTTCTCTCCAAAACTGTTTTCTTTTGTTTTCTTTTCGCCAATAATCCCGACACTTATTCCTCGCTATCGTAAACAACCAGCCTTTTAATCTGGCGGGTTCTTTAATGGTATGAACAGCCAAATAGGCAGATACCAGAACCTCCTGATATAAGTCCTCTGTAAGTTCTTTTTGGCTGACTAAAGAAAAAATATAGTTAAAAATGGCTTTCCCATGTTCTTTCACTATTTCTTCAAATGAATCCGGTATTCTATCCCGCATGTGTTTCGAACCTTCTTTCCTTTTAACACTTCTTATACTAATAGACGGAATAGTAATTACTAACCCCTACAGTTGACATCTATTTTTCTTCGTTATTTTTCTTCAATGAGCCCCTTCATAAAAATAGAGACACCGATTTTTTTACAGATGCTTAAATAATGCATGAGCGCTAATAAAACGGATCCGGTGTTCATGGAGATAATCACACCTTCCATCCTCCATTCAGGACGTGCCGCAAGGAAAATGATAATAGCAAAGGACACGATTGTGGACCAAATGGCATGAATAAAGGTTTCCTTTATGAGACCTAAACCTATTAAAAATGCTTGCATCGGCATAACAAAGAAGTGGAACAAAAAGAATGGCCATAACATTTGTAAATAAACAGCGGCAATTGATGATTCAAAGAAAATGGACGTAAGCTGCGGTGCAAAAATATAGAAAACGACCACTGCTGGTACCCCATAAAGAAAGGTAAGCATCATTACCTGCGAAAGCATTTTTTGAAGTGTTGAGTAATCTCTATTGGAATATGTTTTTGAGACAGCAGGTATTAAGACTGTCATTAAGGAATGGGCAATAAACGCTGGAAAAAACCCAATTGAAACGGCAACCCCCATTAGCATGCCAAAATGTTCCGTAGCAATCGTTTCTGATAGTCCAGACCGAACGAGCGCTGCCTTAATTAAAAAGGGTTGGATCGCACCTGTCAGTGCGGAGAATAATCGCAATCCTGTTGTTGGTACCGAGACGGCCATTAAATTTTTTCGGACTGCCTTACGATTTAAATTGGAAAAGGGCATTCGTTTTAGCTGCTGAAATTGAATGATTAATGTGTAGCATAAGTATAGAAACACGGCAATTTCACTGCCGATAAAAGAGGCAATCGCAATTAATACAGCGGCTTCTGAGTCAAATTGAAAGAAACGAAATAAAACAAACAATAATACGAGTTGGACAGATTTCCTTAAGAAATTGGCAATGGCGATTTTTCCCATCTGGTGCCTGCCCATAAAATAACCTCTTGCTACAGAGGTAAAGGATATAACGGGGACTAACAGGATAATAAGCCAACGTGTATAGGGGTGGTATCCATTGAATACAGATATAAACGGAATTAGAGCCATCGCAACCACTAATAGGATACAAGTAAAAATAATCGTGATTGTAATAGCATGATAAAGGATATTTCGATGGAACTTTTCCTCTTTTTCAGCAACAAATTTTGAAATTGACACCGGCAATTCAAAGCTTGATAACAGAACGAGTAAATAAATGGATGGGAGTATTGACATGTATAAACCCAGCCCATGCTTGCCCAATTCTTTCGCAAGTATTAAATTAACTAAAAATTCAACGCCTTCTCCTAGAAAAGCTGAGAGGGCTAAAAATAATATTCCTTTGTAAAAGATAGCCATTCGAAAACTCCCCTTTAAAACAATCTCACTTTTATAAACCTATGAGACAAGTTCTAAGATTAGTAGGGAAATTTTTCGCGGCTGTGTAAAATTAAAGGCGAATGTTGGTTTGCGCTCCACTAAGGAAGGCTTCTTAGAATAATCACCGCAGGGACAGGCGTTCTTTGCCTGTCACGAGGCACTTCGCTTTCCGCAGGCGTTGCGGGAAGCCTCCTCGGCGCTAAGAGATAAGCGGGGTCTCCCCTGCTCCGTACTCCTGCAGGACATTGAATTACTTACTTCCCCGAATTTGCCCACGCACGAAGAAAATGCGATAGCATTTTCGAGAGTCTTCGTGCCTTCCGCTCCAATCAACATTCAATAATGTATTAGTAACACAGCCCATCAAAAAAAGGACATCTTCAGTCCTTTTTCAGTTTTATTTTATTAATGCATGTTTGAATGCATAGATGACTGCCTGGGTTCGGTCTTGTACGTTTAGTTTGCTTAGTATATTGCTTACATGGGTTTTGACTGTTTTTAAGGCGATATATAGATCATCCGCTATGTCTTGATTTGTTTTTCCTTCTGCCATTAACATTAAAATTTCCATTTCGCGGGTGGTAAGTTCTTCATGTGGTAATTGTTGATGTTTCTGGCGCATTTTAACCATCATTTTGCCTGTGACCTCAGGCTCAAGCACCGACTGGCCATGGTATGTAGCGCGGACAGCATTCGCAATTTCATCAGCTTTTGAAGTTTTTAACATATAGCTGGTAGCACCTGCTTCTAGTGCAGGGTAAACCTTTTCATCATCTAAAAAGCTGGTGACAATGATTACTTTAGCTTCTGGCCATTTTTCAATAATTTGCTTGGTAGCTTCAATCCCGTCCATTTCTTTCATCACTAAATCCATTAATATAATATCGGGCCGAAGCTCAAGTGCCAGTTCCACACCTTTTTTTCCATCAGCAGCCTCTCCGACAACCTCAATATCTGGCTGTGCTGATAAATAAGCAGAAACTCCAATTCTCACCATCTCATGATCATCGACAAAAACTACTCTAATCATTTTCACCATCTCCATTTATCATAACAGGTACCTTTACTTCAAGCCTTGTACCCTTACTCTGTACACTAATCACTTTTAACGTGCCACCAACCTCAAGCGCCCGCTCATGCATATTCTGCATGCCATAGGAGCCAGCCTTCATGTTATCGACTTCAAAGCCAACTCCATCATCAACAATTCTTAATATGACAATTTCATCCCGCTTTATCAATAAAACTTCAAGTTTATTCGCCTTTGAATGGCGAAGCGTGTTTGATACCGATTCTTGGAGGATGCGGAAAAGATGGTCTTCTATCCCCTTATCAAGTGGAAACGCTTCTACCTTCCATTTAATTTCCATTGTTACCTTCTGTGATAATTCGATTAATAACTCTTCAATTCCTTCTTGGAGAGTTTTATTTTTTAAGGCAACTGGACGCAAATGAAGAAGCAGGGCACGCATTTCAAGTTGTGATTGATGAATCATCTCTTCAACCATTTTCAACTGTTTCGCTTCCCTATCTTCCTCATTCGTACTTTGTTTTGTTGTATTGATGGCAGACATCATCATGGATGCCGCAAATAATTGCTGACTGACTGAATCATGTAACTCACGGGCAAGACGGTTTCGTTCCTGTTCAATAATTTCTTGTATTCTTGCTTCTTGGTCTTCAACTTTTTCTGTAGCCAATCGTTGTGAAAGCTTGGCTTGTTCAGAAATTTGCCTGCCGATCTTATCAATTTGATCCGCAATCCCTTGCATTTCTGGTATTGATTGCTTTTCATTTAATCCAATTTGTTTTCCTTGCTCTAACTGATGTAAGGAATGTTCAACCGACTGAAACTGTCTTCTCCAAAATATACCTGTAACAATGCCCAAAAGAATCCCAATCGCAATACTAAATGATGGTATAAAAATAACAAAGGGGATATCCATAAAATGCCGATTCCATAATTCGGACCAATCTGAAATTGGAAAAACAATGATAAAGGCACCCGCCACAACAAGAGCAATGATGATTGAAAACCCGATATTCCAAATAATCTGCCTTTGGATGGTGCTCATATCCGGCTCACCTCTAAATTCCCTACCAACAAGGATGTAAAGATTTTTACCTTTTGCTCTGCCTGATCATAATCTGCCGTTTTAAGATGGAATGCTTGGTTAAAAACCTGTGATTGAAAATTTTCAAAAACAGTTGTCGAACCAATAACACAGGAGTGGTGAACACTTACCTCAATCTCATAAGGGACCTGGATCTGGATATTTCCAATCACATTGCGAATAAAGATGATCGTTTCACCCTTAGGTAATACCGTATAACTTAGGTCAATTATGGTATCACCAATTCCAGATTGGATATTAATGTCGTTCCATTCATACACACTGCTAGGTGTCTTTTGCTGTCCGAAAAATATATTTTCAAAGAGCGGTTTGGTCTTAACCAGCGTCTCTTCCTGTTGAACCTGTTCTGATTCTTTTATATCTAGTGTTATCTTATTGGGATTCTTTTTTGAGTTAGAATATTGAATAATAAAGTGCAAAAGTATCGCCAGCAACAAAAACTTAAAGGTCATCATACTAAACACACTGATTAAAAGAAAAATAATTCCTGCCAGGAAAAAAACTTTCCCACTCTTTTTCCCTGTTTTTCTTCTGCCTAGATAGATCAGTCCGCCAGAAAATACAAGGGAGAAGATAAGACCACTGTTGAAAAATAGAATTTCTAGCAGTAGAACGACAACCCCAATGATGACTAGCCATCCTGTATAATCATTCTTTGCATTTTTTAACATCTGGCTACCTCCCTTTCTATTTTCTGTTTAAATTGTAGGCCAAAAGGTGCAGCCATTGTGCACCTTTATAGAATACCATGTTTTGGTTATTAAATGGACTTGCTTTCTTCCAATTTCATTTCTTTTTCTAATTGAGCAATTTTTGCATCAATGGTATCGCGGTAATAAGAACTCTTCACTTGGTGCTCTAAACGATCTAAGTAATTGTCAATTTCCTGAAAGCGAGAATCTGCTTTATTGATATCAGTATTTGAGTCAAGTACCTGATTCATTCGATGATTCGCACGTGTAACATTCTCACGTCCCATTAATTCCAAGCGGCGGATTTGCATATCTTTTAGCTTATGTTTCATTTCCTCATATTTTCTTTCTAATTCCCCTAATTGACCTTTCACTTCCTCAAGTGATGCTCCTAGGCGCTGGGCACGGTTTGAGTATTGCTGATGTTCTGCTGATGCAAACTCATAAAGTTCCATTTCTACTGCTTTCGAAGCAACTTCTGCCTGATACTTTCTTTTTTCTGCCAATTCAACCGCTTGAGAATATTCTCTCGTAAATTCATCTTTCAACGCGTACTGACGTTCTAAAAGCTTTCTTACCTTTTCTGTCTCTTGTTCACATTGACGAAGATATTGGTTAAGCAAAGCGATGGGATTTTTCTTTTCCTTTTGATCGACAGCTGCATGTAAATCCGCCATAATCGTATCTTTAATTCTTGTTAATAGGTTTGTCATTGTTTATCTCTCCTTAGATTAATTTTTGTTTAATTCATTCCATTGTTTTTCAAAATTTACAAACGGGTCAGAATCCTCTTTTACAACACTATTTTTGCTGCTGTTATTCCAGTTTTTATAAACAAGATAAAGTACATAAACTGCAAGAACACCAATAATAGCTGGTGCATTATGGATAGAGGCCATTAGGACAAAAAATCCGATAATCCCCAGGGCAATCTTGCCTCCGGTTGATTCAGCCTTTAAGAACTGTTTAAAAATGAAATACAAGGCAGCAAGACCAACTAGTAAGCCTATCATCGGACCTATGGTTGAAAGTAAAATGATGGCTGCTATTCCACCAGCAAGTAGTAAACCAAACTTTTTCATTTTGTTTTTTCCTCCTTTCTTTATCTTGATATCATCTTACCTCGTAACTAGATTTCTCATAACGAACCTGCGCTTTATTTTCATATCGGTCTTGAGACGTAGAAAGGGTCAGCCCCTTGTGGAGGAGCTGACCCTTTTCTGGTTTATTTAGAGATAAACATTTGTGTCCAATAATGTCTTTGCGATCCGCCTTTCGCGTATCCAACACCTATATACGTATAATTTGCGCTTAATATATTTGCTCGATGACCTGGGCTGTTCATCCAAGCCTGTACCACTTCTTGCGGTGTTGTTTGCCCTGCAGCAATATTTTCGGCAGCTGCACGGTATGAAATTCCGAAATTCTTCATCATGGTAAAAGGACTGCCATAAGTAGGACTAGTGTGGCTGAAATAGTTTTTATCCCTCATGTCCACCGACTTATAGCGAGCTACCCTAGAAAGTTCCCAATCTTGTGTCAAAGCCCTTAATCCATGCTTTGCCCGTTCTTGATTGGTTAGTTGGACAACTTGGCTTTCAATGCTTTTCGTTGCATCAAAGTTTGGAATTGTCACCTTATCTCCCGGATAAATCATGTTAGGATTTTTAAATTGCGGATTCGCTGAGATGATTTCAGAGATGCCAACTTGGTAACGAACTGCGATTTTCCATAGTGAATCACCAGGCTGTACCGTGTAAATTTGCTGTGCAAATGAAACACTTGGAATACCTATAAGTGATAGTAAAAACATGAAACTAAACCAAAATGACTTTTTCATTTTTTCGCCTCCTCGATATATATTTTTGATTTCAGGTTCAAAATATACAGAGTGTCAAAAATAAAATTTTTCATATAAAGTTCGGAGGAAAAAGTGTGAAAGACATTTCATGGATAACCTATGTCATGTTAATTTTGGCAAGTTATCGTTTAACCCATTTAATTGTTTTCGATAAAATTACTGAATTTATTCGCAGACCATTTATGAAGAAAGTTAAAGTAGAAACCAATCACGGAATCGAAACAAAGGAAGTCCCGAAAGGCATGTTTGGGTATTTACTGAAGTGTTATTGGTGTGCTGGAGTTTGGAGTGCCATATTTTTAGGAGGCGGTTATTTACTGTTTCCACGGGTAACGTTTGTCATTATCTTGATTTTCTCAATTGCAGGCGGACAATCCATCCTTGAAACATTTGTGGGAGTTAATATCAAAAAAGTAGATTATTACGCTGATTTAGAAAAGAAGAAATAGTTTAGAGGAAAAAAGTCCCCCCTTTACGCATAAACATTAAAAAAGGGGGGATTTGAATGGCTGAATGGTGGATTACTGCCATTGGGTTTATCATTTGTCTTGGTTTTGTTGGAGGTACGATGGTTTATTTTTTAAAAGGAACACTTAACTCTGAAGACTCCACCCGCATTGATCCGATAAAGAAGGAAATCGATTAATAGAATAAAAAACAAAAGAACCCTGGAATCCAAGGTTCTTTTATCTTTTATAGAGATTTTTCAATCGCCTGTTCAAATTGTGCAATAATATCATCGGCATGTTCGATTCCAACTGAAATTCGTACAACCTCTTTTGTAATCCCTAATGCTTTACAAACTTCTGGTGGAAGAGATCTGTGAGAAGTCGTTAATGGATGTGAAACTGTCGTTTCGACTCCAGCAAGTGTTGGAGCAATTTTAATCCAGGATAATGAGCGAAAAAACTGATTTGTATCAACTGTTTTCGCTAACTCAATGGTTACCATTGCACCAAAGCCATCTTCCTCTTGTTCAAATGGATAATAGACTTTTTCAACAAAGCGATTATGTGATAAGGCCTCTGCTAACTTTTTTGCATTACTAGACTGTGCTTTCATTCTAAGTGCTAAAGTTTTTAAACCACGGCAAGTCAGCCATGCCTCAAACGGACTTACATTTGTACCTAGATTTACGATTTTGGCGCTGGCACTGGCAACTAAATCCTCTCTTCCAGTGAGAACACCAATCGTTACATCACTATGACCCCCAATGTACTTGGTTGCACTATGAACCACTAAATCAATTCCCAGTGGATATGGCTGACAATGATAGGGAGTTGCAAAGGTATTATCAACCAATGTATTTAATTGATGCCTATGGGCAAGTTTCACTACACCTTTAATATCTTCCACCCGTAACAATGGATTGGTAATAGATTCTGTGTAAAGTAATTTTGTATTTTCTTTAATTTCCTTTTCTACGTCATTAAGATTCTTAAAGGAAACAAAGGTTGTTTCAATCCCAAATTGATTTAATTCTTCTTTTAGCATATGAAAGCTGCCGCCATATAAATCATCAGCAGCAATAATATGGTCTCCGTTTTTCACAACCGCTAAAACTCCCGCTAATATCGCTGACAATCCCGAAGAAGAGGCTACACCTGCTGGAGCACCTTCGAGTCTTGCAACCGCCTCACCAAGTTCATCTGTATTCGGATTCCCCACCCGCGAATAAAGGTATTGTCCATTTCCATGATAAAATCCCTCAAGTTCATCTAGATCTTTAAAGGAAAATGCAGAAGTCTGATAAATTGGTGTAACTTTACTAGCGATTTTATTATTCTTTTTCTTAACACCATGTAAAACTTCTGTCTCGAACCTCTTCCCCATATCGGCACCCTCTTCTTAATTATCAAAATTGTTATTATATTAAAAAATATCAATCCTGTTATCTTTCGTCAATCTAAATTTATTTCCGAATAATATTTTTTAAAATAAGGAAACATCACATGATTTTCACTAAATTTGGAAAAATTAAACCTATGATTATATTACTGGAGGTAAACCAATGAGTTCAACTGATAATACCCATCAATTTCCGCGAACATACTGGCGTGAAATAGAATTACCAACCTTTGAAAAATTAAATGAAGATATAACAGTAGATGTTGCGATTGTCGGAGCCGGAATAACAGGTATTACGGCTGCTTATTTACTTGCAAAGGAAGGGGTAAAGGTCGCCGTCATTGAGGCTGGAGGCGTATTAAATGGCACAACTGGACATACCACCGCTAAACTCACAGCACAGCATGGACTGATTTATGATGAACTTATTAACCATTTTGGTGAGGAAAAAGCTAAGCTTTACTATGATTCTGCCTCCAGTGCCATTCAATTTGTTGAAGCGACTATGAACGAAAAAGGAATAGATTGTGATTTTAGCAAACAGGACGCTTATGTTTATGCGAATTCAGATGAATATGCTCAGAAAATAGAAACAGAATGGGCTGCCTATCAAAGACTTGGAATCGAGGGCGGTTTAGTAGGTAATATACCGTTTGATATCGAAATAAAATCTGCTATACTAATGCGAAATCAGGCCCAATATCACCCACTGAAGTTTTTAAAGGGACTCCTTGATGAAGCCGTTAATGCTGGCTGTTCTTTTTATGAAAATACGGTTGCTGATAGCATAGAGGATGATGATTCGTCACAGCCAAAGGTTATTACAAAGGATGGACACCAAGTTACCAGCAGGCATGTAATCATTGCTTCTCATTTTCCTTTTTACGATAAACCTGGCCTCTATTTTGCAAGAATGTACGCTGATAGATCCTACGCGATTGCCATTAAGACGGACATGGAATATCCGGGTGGGATGTATATTAGCGCAGACAGTCCGAGTCGTTCGATTCGCTATACACCTTTAGATGGAAGTAATCTCCTTATTTTAGGCGGTGAAAACCATAAAACAGGACAGGGAATCGATACACTCAACCATTATCTTGCGCTCGAGACTTTTGCTAAAGAAGTGTTTGATTTGTCTGAGTACCATTACCGCTGGTCTGCTCAGGATTTAGTTACATTAGATAATGTCCCTTACATCGGTCCAATTACACAAAATAAAGAACATGTTTTAGTGGCAACCGGCTATAAAAAATGGGGGATGACCACAGGAATACTTGCGGCTAATATACTAACCGATTATGTTTTAAATCGTGATAACCCATATAAAGAATTGTATTCACCATCTCGGTTTGATGCCGATCCAGATATTAAGTCTATTATTTCTACCAATGCAGACGTGGCCAAACATCTAATTAAAGGGAAGCTGGAGTTTGTACCAAAGGATCCAGGGGATTTGAAAAATGATGAAGGTTCTGTTGTCATGCATAATGGAAAACGTGCAGGTGCCTATAAGGATAGGGACGGAAAACTTTACATTGTGGATACCACTTGTACCCATTTAGGCTGTGAATGTGAATGGAACCATGCGGAAAAATCATGGGATTGCCCATGTCATGGATCTCGCTTCTCCTATGCTGGGGATGTAATAGAGGGTCCTGCTAAAAAACCACTGAAAAATGTTGGTGATACATGATTTTTAAAGATAAGATATCTACAAATTAAACAAAACGCCTCCAAACTAGGAGGCGTTTACTTTATTTACCATGCGGACGATTTCGTTTTAACTCTTCACCTGTTGAAAATTCAACAAGTTCAGCGCTGTTTTTCATTCCCTTTTTACGGTTATTATTTCTCTGGGCATTGGCATTACCGAGTTTCTGTCTTCCCATACTATCAGCTCCTTTTAGAGAAATTCATAAATAGTATGAGTGAAAGTACGTGAAGTTATTCTACCCCAAAAACTGGCGGTTTTCGGAACTTTGTTAATTGTTCAAAAGCATATGCCGCTTCGATTAATTGAGGTTCACTAAAAGCGGTTCCTGCAAATGTAATTCCAACTGGTTCCCCTTCAGAGGTAAAACCAGCAGGAACGGCAATGGAGGGATAACCAGCCTTGCCACTAATATAGGAACCCTCTTCACTCGGAAAAAGAATACCATCTAAACGATATTCAATTAGCGCATAATCAATTCCTCTCTCTGTCGAATGAAATTGGTCAAACTCCAGAGCCTTAACATATGCTGCTTCCGTTAAAGAACCACTAGTCGCAGCGGATTCAATTAAAACTGCCTGTCCATACTTAAGCATTGTTTCTTCATTTTCATTATTATATTGAATAATGTCGTCCAGCGTTCTAGTTGGTATGGAAGGATGCAGGTTGCTTAAATACGCATTTAAATCTGATTTAAATTCATACGTTAAAACATCGTAAGACCATTTTTCTTTGGCAGATGGAATTTCGATATGCTCTATAACTTCAGCACCAGCGGCTTCCAAAATGGCTACAGCATCATGAAAAATCTTTTGCTTTTCTTCACTTAACTGGTCGATGAATCCATCCATGGCAATACCAATTCGTTTTCCTTTGAGTCCATCCTTACGTAGGTGTTCGGTAAAGTCTTTCATGGCTAGTGGATTCGTTCTGGTAATTGGATCTTCCTCATCTCTTCCCGTTAAAACATTCAAGATAAGGACCGCTTCCTTTACAGTCCGAGCCATTGGCCCTGCCGTATCCTGTGTATGGGCAATCGGAATAATCCCCCTTCTGCTAATAAGACCAACTGTCGGTTTTATGCCAACTAATGAGTTTTGGCAGGATGGATTTAATATCGACCCAGAAGTTTCTGTTCCAATCGCAGCTGGTGCTAAATTGGCTGCAATAGCTGCCCCAGATCCTGAACTAGAACCACCAACTTCAAATTGTCCAGGGCCATATGGATTTAAAACCTGTCCTCCGCGTGAGCTATAGCCGCTTTTCATACCAATAGCCATAAAGTTCGCCCACTCCGTCATATTCGTTTTACCAAGGATTACCGCTCCAGCTTTACGCAGTTGTTCCGCCACATAGGAATCTTTTAACGCAATTGAATCCTTTAACGCTAAAGACCCTGCACTAGTATGCATTTTATCAGCTGTATCTATATTATCTTTTATCAAAATCGGGATACCATGCAACGCACTGCGTGGTCCCGTTTCTTTCCGTTCAGTATCAAGAGCTGCAGCGATATGCAAGGCATCCGGATTTACCTCAAGTATAGAGTGAATGTTCTTATCATAAATCGATATTCTATGTAAATACATCATCACAAGTTCTTTTGACGTAAGTTCTCCACTCGTCATCTTTTCCTGCATTTGCGTGATAGTTGCTTCCTCAAGCCATTCATTTAGCCATTTACTTAATTTTGGATTTTCCATAACTCGCCCCCTATTCTTATAAATTTTATTATAGAAAGAATAATTCGGCAATTGAAAAAAAGCAGGAGGATCATTCCTCACTGCCTATTAACGCCGAGCCTTTTGTTCTGGCTCTGCAATTTGCCCTTTGTAAAATATTCTCTTGTTAGGCGTAACTTTTAACTCTTGGCAATATGTTTTCAATTCTCTTTCTTCTCGTTCTGTTACCAAAGAAATAACGATGCCATCAGCACCCATTCTACCGGTTCTTCCCGCCCTGTGCACATACTGGGCAATATCCTTAGGAAAATCTACATGTACTACATGAGTGACTCCCTGGATATCCAATCCACGTGCTGCTACATCTGTCGCAATCAGCATTTTTGTCTTACCATCACGGAACGCTTTAAGCTCTGCCTGCCGTTCTAACTTCTTCATATCACTATGTAATATTCCTGCTGATAGCTCTTTAAAATGGAACTTTTCTTTGAAAACTTCAATCTCGCCTATATCATTTATAAATGCAAGGGCTTTGATATCATCCAAGCGGACAATTTTTTCAAGCAGCTTAATCTTATCCCTTGGTTCCGCAACAAAATAAATATGTTCCACTTCGCCAGATGAAGCTAGCTCATCCTTTTCTATACGGATGACTTCTGGTTCCTTCGTCATTTCCTTCGCCATTTTCTCCGTCCCAGCTTTCATGGTAGCTGAAAATAAAACAACTTGGCGGTCACCCATCGTAGATTTTACAATATTTTGCACGGTGTTAAGATGTTCCGGAATCAGCAACTGATCTCCTTCGTCCAAAACAACCAGCTTCACTTCATGCATTTTTACTTTTTTCTGTTTGATTAATTCAAATAGTCGTCCTGGTGTAGCAAAAATAACATGAGGACGTTTTTTCAACTTTTCAAGTTGACGTTTTACGTTAGCCCCGCCTATAATCGAGGTTCCTCTAATTCCACTGCCTTCTGACCACTTTTGAAATTCTTGATAAACCTGCATAACCAATTCTTGGGATGAAGCGAGTACCACAGCCTGAATTGACTGCGAATTAGGTTCTATTTTATTTAATAATGGCAGTAAATAAGCAAGTGTCTTGCCCGTACCTGTTGGAGATTCTGCAATTATGTCTTTTCCTTCAAGAATCAGAGGAATGGCTGTTTCCTGAATGGAAGTAGGTTGTTGAAATCCGGACTTTTCCCAGTTTTCTTGTAAAAAAGGGCTTAAGGTATTTAACATATTTGACTCCTTTTTTTATCTCATTTCTACATATTATATCCATACATGCCTCTGATACTAACCTATTTAGTAAATTGTGTCCATAAAAAACCCATTCCAAGGCATGGAATGGGTTAGCTTTAATTCGTATATCGACTTTCTTTCGGCATGGCGATTTCTCTAAAGTTTGTTGTTAAGTAGCCTAGGTTCTCGCTTAATTCTTTCCCCATCATCGGAAGACCATGCCCGGTTACCGCTATTTCGGGCTTAAGTGATTCTAGTGTCTTAACAGATTCATACGCAGCCTCCCAATCAGTTGTGTAATATCTCGGGGGTCCGCTAATTTCCTGCGTTTGTGTTAAAACTTTATAAAGCGATTCTTGTTTAACTGTTACAAAGGCATCCCCAACTATAAGCGCACGATCTTGTTCACGGAAAAAAGATACATGTCCAGGCGTATGCCCAGGGGTATGAATCCATTTCCAGCCAGGCATATTTGGGATCGAACCGTCTTGTGGTAAGGCCTCCACTTGGTCTCCTATATTAATCCCATGATTCGGAAACATCGGGGACATTTTAGCCACAAGTCCTGAGTCGACACTTGGATCCCCAGGTGGATAATCCTTTTTTCCGTTTAAAAATGGTATCTCCAACTCATGGGCATAAACCGGAACCCGCCACTTTTCTAGAAGTCCGACCAGTGAACCAACATGATCAAAATGACCATGCGTCAAAACAATAGCACTTGGTCGAGCATGTTCTCCAAAGTGATCCGCAATCATTTCAATAATTTCATCTGCATTCTTAGGCATACCTGCATCGACCAGCACAAATTCATTCTCATTCCCCACTAAAGCAAGATTGACAATTTGATTCGTATAACAATATACATCTGGTAAAACCGCGATACCCATTCCACTGCCAATTGAGGTCATAGGCAGAATTGAACCTTCAAATTTGCTATCCTGATTTTGCTCCAAAAGAATCCCCCCTGTTTTGTTTATTATTTAACGGGGAGGATAAATATATTAATCAAATGTTCGTATAGCTAATTTATGGATGGTGGAGTTTATTTGTTCCGATTCAATAATGGCTTCATTATAGTTAATTTCCATTTTTCCACTGCCTGGTAAAATTCTTACCATTTCAATGCCATTATATCTCTTTATTTTCTTTCTAATTTTACCAATACACCCTGAGCAGGCAACATCATTTAAAGACAACTGAATCATACTCATTTTGAATATCCCCTCTCTCAATCATGGATTCTAGATTAGTTTATATGAATGGCGGCCCTGATAACTTGATTTACATCAAGGTTGATATGAATCACTACAAAGACCCTTCCTGAAAGATAAACTATATAGTAACGAATTCTTTAAAGGGAGTGGTTAAATAATGTGTTGTAAACATTGCTCTCATGAATCATCCTGCCTCGCAATTGTTCCAGTTTTTAAAGGACTAAATGAGGACGATAGTAAGCAATTACGGAAGGTAACGCATAGCCGGATGGCTCAAAAAGGAGAATATATTTTTAGAGAAGGTGAGCGCTCTAGTACTTTATTTGTCGTTAAAGAAGGTCTAATTAAGCTGACTAAATCATCAGCGGACGGCAAAGAACAAATTGTTCGACTACTATTTCCAGGTGATTTCTTTGGACTATTTTCGCTATTAAGAGATGAGAAACATTATATAAATGCAGAAACCGTCCAACAAACAGTGCTTTGTTCAATTGAGAAAAAGGATTTCTTAAAAGTGATGGAAGGTAACTCAGATATGGCTTTCCGTTTCCTAGTAGCTATGAACGATCGTCTATATGAAGCCGATGAATCAATGGGGAATCTTAGTTTAATGGAAGTGGAACAAAGGCTGGCAAAGGCACTTCTTCTTTTCCACGAAAAATTGAAAATAAAAAATGAGCCTTTTATACTGCCAATAACAAAGAAGGATTTAGCTAGCTTAATTGGAACAACCCCAGAATCTGTTAGTAGAAAGCTTTTGACTTTTATGTCCCAAAATATTATTCACATGGAGTGTCAAAGGAAGATACAGATTCTGGAGATGGACCAACTAAAAGAGATATCTGAATTTGGTTAAACTTCATTCAGTTTTATTGCCATAAGTCGAAAATGACCTTGTTCGATTTCATTTACAATTGCATTCATTCCCATAGATTGTAAAGTCGCCACTAGTGGTTCGCCGCGATGCGGCAAATGAATTTCAAATATTGTACCCACAGGTGCACCTTTTACAAAATTTATTATTTCCCGTCGTGGATGTTCGCCCTTTAAAACTCTCTCGCGAATATCTATGACGGCTTTTTTGCCTTCAATTTGAAAGTTGCTCATCTTTTTTCATCTCCTCTTGAGTAAGAATATCTCCAAGTGTAACACCCTTTTGTATTTAAAAAATTGATTTATATCACGTTCATCTTGGATTTTCTTTGTTAATTTGTTATACACAGTAGGAATAGTTACTTTTAAATTTTGAACGTATTGTGAACAATATCTTTAATTCGATATAACATTCTAGGAATGGTGGTAGAATGAAGAACAGCAGATAACAATATATCGGAGTTGAAAATGATGTTAAATAAAATTACTCTACTCTCAACGTTATTGTTCTTTTTATTTGGAGCAAATGTCTTTGCCCATTCCCATTTGGAAAAAAATACGACACCACCAACCCAAGAAGTCACTGCCGAAGTAGAAACTGCCTCAGTAGATACTGAAACAGTAATAAAAGAACATGTCACAATAACAAATGAAGCTGCTACAAAGGAACCATCAGCGATCAATTATGTACTACCTGCTATTATTGGTTTGATTATCATATTCGGCTTCGGAAGCTATTGGTTGATTTTTAGGAGGAAACAAATCTAGATGTTTATTGCGGGGATAGTAAGTGAGGCATTACTTTATAGTTGTTTTTCTTTATTAATAGGAAGCTTTATTCTAAGTCTTTTACCAAAAACTTTACGACCTGAAATTAAGATTCCCAAAAGTGTGCTTTTAGGTGCAGCATTGGGAATCGCTATCTTTTCATTTTTACCAGTATTAAAAATTGTTCTATATTTATATGAGGACCTGGGTATTGGCTACACCCTTACGTCTGTATTAACCAATTTTGAAGTTGGTAAGACCTGGATTAGTACGGGGATTATTTCGTTGATATTGTTCATCTATCTTATCCCCATTAAACTTGAACAAAAACCTTTATTCTCGTTGACTGGTCTCATTTTTACATTAATCTTAGTTACTTCCCTTGGCTGGTCCAGCCATGCAGCATCCTTATCCAAATTCGCGGGATTCCTTATTCACACCGCTCACTTTTTGGCTATAACAACATGGGTTGGCATCCTGATGGTGGTAAGCTGGTTTTCACAAAACCATGATCATTGGCTGAAATTCTTGAAGTGGTTTTCGCCTGTTGCCATTTTATGTTTCGTTACAACGACCATTACAGGTATATCTTTGATGACTTTTCATATGGAACTGAACGATTATGTCAGTATAAGTGCGATTTCCTATGGCCAGACATTATTAATCAAACATATCGCCATTCTTCCATTACTAGCTTTTGCCTTTATCAATAGCTTTTTAATTCGGAAGAGGCTCATAAATGACCCTTCTTATAATCCTCTTCCATGGGCGAAGTTGGAGAGCATTATTGTTTTAGTTGTTTTTTCTATTACAGGTGCATTGGGACAAGTATCACCCCCGCATGAACTTAGTTCAATGATTAGAGCTGGTGGTGCATCCAAGCTGTTTTCCTTTTTCCATCCAGGTGAAATAACTTTTCCTATTACCTTTTCCCCTGGGATTGTTTCAATAACCCTATTTCTAATCGCTTTTCTTTTTCTAGCGTTAGTCATAGTAACTTTTATTAAAAAAGCACCAAAAGCTTTGGCATTAGTATCGAGTCTGCTCTTTATCCTTTCTGGCTATATCGGTTTTATGTTAAGTATTTCATAAAAGAAGCAGCGGGAATAATTGATTCCCACTGCTTCTTTTTTTAAAGTGTACGTAATACCGCTCTTACAGGACTTCCATCACCCTCTACCAATGGCAGCGGCAGAGCGATTAATTCATAATCACCAGGCTCTACCTGATCCAAAAGGACTGATTCAAGGATATGGATTCCGTTTTCATTTAAACTATGGTGAGCATGAAGGTCTTTACTGTCAATAGGATCGACCGACGGAACATCTACCCCAATGAGCCGAATTCCCCTTTCAGCTAAAAATGGCCCGAGGTCCGCTTCTAAATAAGGAATCTTTTCAGGAAATTCACGGGAATTCTTCCAAGCTAACGTTTTAAACAATACTCTTTGGTAGCCTTCTAGATTAATGTCCTTCAGATCCTTAGACCCGATGCTATCCTTCTCTGTCATATCAATTACCCTAACTGGCCCTATGTACAAATCAAGGTCCAGTTCAATAATTCTTTTTCCATTATCATCAAAATGAAAAGGAGCATCAACATGTGTCCCGGTATGCGCACTCATTGAAAGGCTCCCTACATTTACAGACCCACTTTCTGCTTTCGACCATGACACCTCATATTGAAAAGGTGTATCTCCTGGCCAAACCGGCATTCCATTTTCTAGCCTTCTGGAAATATCAATTACTTTCATTCAACCACTCCTTAGGGCAGCATTTTTTTAGCCTATTTTAAAAATATATCGCTGCCTTGAGGTTGTCAATTAATGAAAAGAACGCCAAAATTCTCCACGAAGATTAATGATGGTATTTAGCTCATTAAACAGAATTGTAAAGGTCGGAAAGCCAGCAGCATATGGAGCAATTTCATAAGGTACAAAATAGACACTTAACTCATTTTCACAAATAAAAAAAGGCTGGTCAGCTTTTATCCCCTTATATTCATCCGGGAAGATGTAGGAATATTGATCATCGTTTTTGATTTGATCTCCAATAATTTCACTTATCACTTTTACATAATCAGCCTCTGGCTTAAACAAGTCCTTTAGTTGATAAAATTTGCCTGACTTAAGGTCCACATGGGCATATTTTTTCACAGGCATTCCATGTGCTGCACCAAAAGGATAATCATACCCATTTATCTCGATAACTACCAGGTTATTCTTATAAAAGCTTACATCGAAATCCCCTGTGTAACTTGAATCCAATGCAGTATGCCCAAGAATTGGCTTCACTCCAGAAAGGTCCTTCAATGTCTGATTAACGCTATCCTGATTTTCTATACCCTTTAACTGCGGATAGTAGACTAAATAATCTATATTGGGTTTGAATTTGACTTCAATCACAGAATAATCGTCGTTTAAAGGAATGATTGTATTTTGTTTCCAGATTACCTTGCCTTTTTTATCAAAATAGAGAATTCGGAGATCGATATCCCCCTTAATTAATGATTTTTCAATAGTTAGAGAACCACTCCCATTAACTTTTGGAAGGTGATCCACTCTTTGACCCCGCTTGTCGATAAAGAAAGTCATTTCATCATTATAGGCTGAGGCAATTCCATCTTTATAAGGAGTAACACCATTCAAGATAAATCCAGTATAAATATGAGCATCTGAATCAGCAATTGCATATTTTGAACCGGCATATGGTCTCTTAGGGTCAATGGCTTTTCCTAATGCAAACTGTCCTTCTTCAAGGTTTAACAATAGGTTATACTGCGGTTTGATAATATATTGTCCTTCCTGGTCAATTAAGCCGGACAGGTCAGAGGTATGGACAATTGCTCTACCTTCTTCAAACGGCTGTGTTCCTGTAAACTTTTGCCCTATGATCACCTTCCCTGATTCGTCCATATAACCCCATTTTCCATCATTACTTTCCCGAAATGCCAGCATCCCTTCTCCGTAATCGTCAACAAAAGGGTATGTGTATGAATTCAATACTTTTCCTGTTAAGTCTATGAGAGCGTAGCTGCCCCCTTTTATTTTAACTAGCGCTTTTCCATCCTGAAAGTCACTGGCAGATTCATAGGATAATGGAATGACTTCCTTACCCCTTCTATTTAAATAACCATATAAATAATCGCCTTGCTCATTCGTATTAGCAGCCACTGCTCTGCCTTCCTGATAATCTCCAATAAAGGAATAACCCTTTGAGGTAATTTCCTTCCCGTTTTCATCGATTACTTTAAAGCCTTCTCTGTCAATGACTGTTGCCCGGCCTTCCGAAAAAGGGCTGATTGTATCATATTTTGGTTTTACAATAAAATATCCGTCACTATTGATGATTCCTGTAAGATTATTTAATTGAACGATCGCTAACCCATTTTCCTGAAAGTCATGTGCCATTTCAAATTTAGGTAAAAGCACAAAATTACCTTTTTCATTGATATATCCCCACTTACTGCCGCCAATTTCTTTAACTTCAGCAGGAAATAGGTAAACCATTCTGGATAAGGAAAGCAGGTAGGTGATCCAGCTTTCCTGTTCCGTATTTCTTCTAGACATCGGTACTACCCCATTTTAGTTTTATATATTTATATGAAAAAATGGGCAGGATGTAACTTATTTGCCATTACATACAAAAAAGAATCAATTTTGAAATGAGCTCCAAAATTGATTCTTCTTAATTAAGCTATGTAAAATAGTCTGTTGATTGGCGCTCCACTAAGGAAAGCTTCTTTGAATAATCTCCGCAGGGACAGGCGGTCTTTGCCTATCACGAGGCACTTCGCTTTCCGCAGGCGGTTCGGGAAGCCTCCTCGGCGCTAAAGCGCCTGCGGGGTCTCCCCTGTCCCGTCCTCCTGCAGGAGTCTTCGTGCCTTCCGCGCCAATCAACAGTGCCAAAATCAATAATTATCTATAACATAGTCTATTTTATATAAAAACATAATTCTGCTGTAGTTCTCGCAGGATATTTTCTTTTGTTTTTAAGATGGCTTGTATGATTTCATCTTTTACCTGTGGGGTTATGCGGTAGGATGGTACACTCACACTAAATGCCCCGTATGTTTGGTTATTCATCACTAGGGATACACCTAGACAATAAACGTCCTTTTCACCTTCACTGTCATCGATAGCATAACCATTTCTTTTTACATCCGCTAACTGTTTTAACAGAGTTTCCGAATTTGTAATGGTGGTTTCCGTTATCGCCTTTAGTTCCACTCTGTTTACATAAGCTGTAATTTGACTTTCCGTCATTTCTGCAAGTACAGCCTTACCCATTGCCGAACAATAAAGCGGCTTAGATAAACCAATTCTTGAATTCAAACAAACGATCGGCTTATTCGTTTCCAACTTGTTAACTGTTAGAATTTCATCGCCTTCTAGTATTCCCAGGTGTATTGTTTCATCCAAACTATTTTGTAACTCTTTTAAATATGGGTAGGAAATTTTTGAGATATCTAGATTAGCAAGATACTTGTTTGCGTATTTTATTAAAGCACTTCCAAGCTCAAACTTTTTCGTTTCTGGATGTTTTTTCACATAACCAATTAGAAGAAGGGTATCTAATATCTTCAAGGCAGTTGAACTTGTTAAACCTGTTTCCTGAGCAATCACATTTAATGATTGTGGCTCCTTTTTCGCTGAGAGAACATCAAGGATACTTGCTGCTTTAATTAAAACTGTACCATAAGGCTGCTTGGCATTCTCCATGATAATTACCTCCCTTCATCCTTCAAATTTATTATAATGTACATTACATAATTTGATAATCAACAAATGAAATGCTTTGACCGTTAAGAAGACGATCTACGTTTCCTTGATTGTCCAAACTGAATTGTAATAATTCATTTCTCCACGTCAAATAGGACACGTTTATTTTTTCTGCTGAACGATCACTTGCAAAGCAAGTCTTATTCTTTTCTTCCATATTTGTAATAAATGATAGCAAATCATAGATACCTAATTCTTTCGCTTCTTTTGAAGAGATAATCTCCATGATAACCCCATTCAAATTAGAAGAAAGCGGGCTTGTAATAGAAATTCTATCCACTTTTTCTACCATTTTAAATTCGTTCAGTAAATGGAATTGTAAAAAGGTATCTCCAATCTTACCATATCCCCTATGATTATTAAACTGCCATTCTCCTTTTGGGAGACAGCCTATAATAAAGGAAATTGCCTCCTTATTATCAAAAGGGACATTCCAAACTTGAATCACAGTGTCCTTGTGATACATGACTTCTCCATAGGTGCTAGCATGTCGATCATCACCAGGAATATATTTAATACCAGGATGGAAGAAAAGTGCCTGATTCACACTTTCAGTTTGTGTTACAGGCAGAGTGATATCCCAGCGCTGCTGTTCATTGTCATATTCATTTATTCGCTCCCAAATACCGCCAACGGCGAATTCAGGCGTGATATATACGTAGGTATGTGCTTCATCTGTCACCATATCATCAGCATTTGAAAATTTGATTTTACGTCTAATCTCAATTGGTTTTGTACGATTGGTAACACTCTTAACCATCTCTTGGGCTAGCTCATACGTAAAGAGTCCCGTTCCTTCCAACCTAACAATTTCTGTGGGCATAGGGAAATCACCAAAGTGGATATAATCCAACAGTGTATTCCTATCCTTCGGAGCATCGTGAGGCCATTGGCGTGAATGCGGACCCACCCAAGTTCCCTTTAAATAGTAATCTGCTCGCAGCCTCCATAAGTAGTCAAGAAGTTCATTCATCGTGCTTCTCACTTCTGAATCCTTCACAACCTCCCAAACACAGGTAAAAGATTGAACCCAATGCCAGAACCACGGAAGCGCACCGTATTCTTTAAATCCAAACTTTTGTATATGAGTTAATTGCTTTTTGGCGAGTTGAAGTCCTTCTTCTATTAACTCCTTGTTATCAAAAAAATCCCCTAGTAATAATTTTAGAGAAGTATGTTTGGCTTCATGGTGATACATATATGTCAAGGTCTGCTTGTAAACATTACTTTCATAAATATGTGTTATTGCTTGATGGCAATCATTTTTTACATCAGAGGGTAATTCATGCTGATATTTGTGGTAGAACAATACAAGTAAACAACCCATCAATTCAACAGGAAGGGAATTTGGTTTTGCTTTAGAAGGGTCGTCTCCTAAATTCAATGGCCAATGTCCATACATAGGATCTAGAGGATTTTTCTCCTGAAGCGATAGTACCTTCTGAATCATAGAAAGTGCTAAATCTTTAGCAATTTTACATTGTTCAGTGTCCCACTCACAGGTAAATTCCTTGTCTACACAATAAGCATATAAATGAATCGCATAATAAAAATTATCCCGTATATCATGATGAAACCAGTATCCACTTGGCATTATAGGAAGTTCAAGAGCTTTATCCGCCGCTAAGCTTGCAATCTCTTTTCTACGATTATATATGGCTATAGTCGAGTAATGCATGGTTTCCCCCCAGATAATGAAAAGAATATAGCTATTTAGGAATAGCTATATTCTTAATCATTTATTCTATAACATTTTTTTCCTAGCGAACTAACCAGCCGCCGTCGACAGGGATAATGGCTCCATTCATATAATCAGACGCTTTGCTTGCCAGGAAGACTACAACACTTTGCAGGTCAGCTGGAGTTGCCCAACGGCCTGCTGGAATACGTGAGGTAATTTCTGCATGACGAACTTCATCCTCACGTATTGGTGCTGTATTCTTCGTTTCAACATAACCAGGTGCAATGGCATTAATTTGTATGCCTTTAATCGCTAATTCATTTGCAAATGCCTTTGTTAAACCAGCGACACCATGTTTGCTGGCTGTATAGGATGGTACAAATTTCCCACCTTGGAAAGAAAGCATGGAAGCAACATTAATGATCTTTCCACTGCCTTGTTCGACCATTACTTTTGCAGCTTCTTGGCTTAATGAGTAAACAGCATTCAGATTAATATCCATTACTGCATCCCAATCTTCTTCCTTATACTCAAGTATTGGAGAACGGCGAATCGTACCTGCATTATTCACCAAAATATCTACTCTGCCATATGTTTCTAAGCATTTAGAAACAATATCTTTAGAAACTTGTTTATCTGTTAAATCACCTTGAAAAAACTCTACTCGACGTCCTTCTTTTTCGATTAGTTCTTTCGTTTCTCCCCAGTTATTCCCGTGGGTAGTGATAAATAGGTCCGCACCTGCTTTTGCTAACGCAACCGCAAATCCTTGTCCAAGTCCTGTATTACCGCCAGTCACAATCGCAACTTTACCATCTAATTTAAAATAATCTAATGAAAACTGTTGTAAGTCTTGTGTCATTTTTTCAAAGCCTCCGCATCTGTGTAATGAAGTACATTAAAGCCAAAAGAGTTTATCTTAAGTCCTTCATTGGAACCATGTCCATATCTGTATATGTGATGTTTTCTCCACACATTGCCCAAATGAATGTATAGTCACTTGTACCTACTCCAGTATGGATTGACCAGCTTGGAGAAATGGCAGCTTGCTCATTCGCAATAACTAAGTGTTTTGTCTCATCCGGTTTGCCCATGAAGTGGAATACACGTGTATCTTCCTTCATATCAAAATAAAGGTATGTTTCCATACGGCGTTCATGTGTATGACTTGGCATTGTGTTCCAAGCGCTTCCTGGAGTCAGGATTGTGTAACCCATTTGAAGCTGACAGCTTTCACATACATTTGGATGAATATATTGATAAATAGAACGATGATTTAACGTTGCTGAATCCCCTGTTACCATTGGTTCGATCTTATCAATGCTGATTTTCACATTTGGATATTTATGATGAGCAGGAACGGAAACAGTATAGAATTTAGCTGGATTAGATGGATCATCTGATTTAAACTGAAGATCCTTTGTTTCTTTTCCAATGTAAAATCCGTCTTGCTTTTTCATAGGCTCTTCTGTACCTTCGATTACGATTGATCCAGGTCCGCCGATATTAATAACACCAAGTTCACGACGTTCTAAGAAGTATGTAACTCCTAATTCTGTAGAAAGTTCAATTGTTAAAGGTTGATCAGTTGGTGTAACACCGCCAAAAATCATCCGGTCGTTATGGGTATAAGTTAATCTTACTTCTCCTGGAACAAAAATACTTTCTACCAAAAATTCCTTGCGCAATTGTTCTGTAGAATAATGACGAATATCTTCTGGGCTATGTGTATAACGAGTTTCCATTTTATCACTCCTGTTATCGATTTATTTTGGCAGTGCCATTTTCCATTAAATTTTCTACTTCTTTTACCGTAAATGGATTACAATCACCAAAAACGGTATGTTTTAAGCTTGAGTATGCGGTTGCAAAAGATACCGTATAGTTTAGATCTGCACCCGTCAGTAATCCATGCAGGATACCTGCAGAGAATGCGTCACCGCCGCCAACTCGATCGATGATGGGTTCTAGCTTATGAACTTTTGATTCATAGGTTTTTCCGTCTTTCCAAAGCGTACCTTGCAGGGTATTAGAGGTAGCAGAATGCACCTCGCGCTTAGTAGAATAAAAGACTTTAATATTACTAAATTTCTCATGCATTTTTTGGTTGTAATAGTCTGTATCATCTTGACTAGACTGATTTTCGGGTATACCTAACAAATAGAGAGCATCCATTTTTCCTGCAGAACAATAATCTACATATGGCAGGATTTTTGATATAACCTTTGATGCCTGGTCATGATTCCAAAGCTTTGAACGGAAATTAATGTCGAAGCTGACTTTTATATCCCGCTTTTTCGCCTCTTTTACCAGGTTCAAAGTAATTTCAGCCAATTTTTCAGAAAGTGCTGGTGTAATGCCTGAAAGATGCAGGATGTTTACGTTTTCAAAAAGTTGTTCAAAATCCCATTCCATTTCCTGCACCGACGCAAAGCTAGAATTAGCTCTATCATAAATGACAGCAGATGAACGCTCGCCCACACCACTATCAAGATAATAGGTTCCAAGTCGATTACCGCCAAAAAGCAATTCTTTTGTCTTAACCCCATATTTTTGGAGATGTCTTTTTGCTGCAAGCCCTAGAGCATTGTCAGGTACTTTACTTGCAAAAGCAACATCATGGTCAAAATTAGCCAAATTCACAGCGACATTTGCTTCTGCTCCGCCATAATGGGCTTGAAAGCTACCTACATTGCTAAAATGGGTTCCAGTAGACGTGGAAAGCCTTAACATAATTTCGCCAAAAGTTAGAATTTTGCTCATACACTCACCATCTTAATTTCATGGTACCTATCTATATATTGTTTTGCCAACTTCGTAATTTGATCGAAATCTCCCGTTTTAGCAGGTGCTAATAAATTTCCACCTACACCAACCGCTACACAGCCTTTATTAAACCACTGCTCCATGTTTTCTAAATTGACTCCGCCTGTTGGCATGATATTAACTTGTGGAAGCGGTGCTTTTACGGCATCTACAAAACTTGGTTCATATGTACTCGCAGGGAATAGTTTAATAATATCTACACCTGAACGAAGTGCTGTCTTTATTTCAGTTATGGTCATACACCCTGGCAGATACGGTATACTATAAAGGTTACAAATCTCCGCGATTTCAGAATCAAACATTGGGCTAACGACAAATTCCGCTCCCGCCATAATCGCGATTCTAGCTGTCATTGCGTCAAGAACAGTTCCTGCACCTACGACAATAGTAGAATTATCTTTGTATTTTGCTACTGTTTCACGAATAACTTCGTCTGCTTGTGGAGTAGTGAAAGTTACTTCTAAGCCGGTCATTCCACCATTAACTAGTGCATCTATCGTTTTTAGTGATTCTTCTTTTGTGTCTGATCGCAAAACTGCTATCACACCACTCTTTTCAAGTTTTAAAAGAATATTAGCCTTTTTTATGATGTTTACCTCCCTAGATTTCCAAATAGGAAATGTAATTGTTTATTTGGAAATTATATTTTTATTATATTGGATGATTTTAGGTTTTTCAACCATATATTTAAAATAGTTCGAAAAAAAAGAGTAACCTGTTTGTACGAACCAGGTTACTCTTTCTACTTAATCTATAAATTTTGCTTCGGGAATTAATATCTTCCAATCCTCATAGCTAATGATGGTCTCCCAATGTCCTGTTAGTTTAGCAAAGCCGACAATTAAGAAGAATGCCACAAAGAATGACACCGGTATAAACCATTTACTTACCTTTTTGTTGGCAACCGTCATATTTAAGGTATCCTTCACAGGGCATGCTTCGACACAGGCCAGACAAGCAGTACAATTCAAGTTATTTACGGTTTCTACTTTGTGCACTTTTATTCTGGAAGGGCAAACCTTTGTACACATTTCACAGTTCGTACAAGTCTCTTCATTTCTTTGGATCTTTGAAACTCTAAAAATCGAACCAAGTCCGATGAACGCTCCATAAGGGCAGAGGAAGCGGCACCAGAAATTTTTATAGAATAAAGATAATACAAACATGACAGTAAGAAAACCAATCCCAAAAGCGCTTATATCTAAGAAAAATGTCAGCATTTTTATATCAGATATTTTGTTATATGGTTCGTTTAAGAAGGCAATCGCTCCGTACGTCGGCATTACGATAACCATCCCCAAGAAGAATAGTAGTAATAAATACTTTATCGGGGTTAGCAGCCAAACAAGCCAAGTGGGTACTTCAAAATTTCTTTTAAACAGCTTTTTCCCCAATCTGCTAATCCATTCTCCAACTGTTCCAATCGGACATATCCAACTGCAAAAAGAGCGCTTGAAAAAAATCGCACCACCAACAAAAAAGCTTAACAAAACAAGTCCTGCTGGATGGATGACATCAAAATCCCCTGTAGCGAGCCAAACCTTTAATGCCATTAATGCACTAATTGGCAGGAATCCCTCCACCGCAGATGGTCTTTCAACAAATGGTGTTTCTCCTAAAGTTTCAAAGTGCATATAAAATTGATAAAAACGGATACCAACATATAGTAAAAATAACAGGAATACAGCTTGAACGACGTACCTTGTTATTTGAACCGGCTTTCGTTTCAACTGTTTCTTGTACCAGTTCATCGACTTCATAACGATTCCTCCAATCTTCTTCACCTTAAATATAAGGAAGGAAGTAAAATTGGGGATGTGATAAAAGTCATCGAGAATACCGTTTTCATAAAGAATTCACAACCCTTACTTAAACCAGACATAATTAGCTTGTCAATAAGTACAGGGATTAATGGATATCTACATATTCCCCTAGCGTTCTACCCCAAACACAATATTGTTCTGTTTCCGTGCTTCTTCTGTTATTCGCAAGACGATTTTACTCATATTCTTTAATTTCTCATATTGGTTATCATCGTTTGTTTCAATGATGTCTGCGATATTGATGCATTCATAGACCATGTTTTTTTCTTCCTGGGCAACGCTTAAGATTTCGCTCTCTTTTGTGTGGCTGTCAATCAACTTAATTTCAGATATTGGCGCTGCATCCTCAAGGAGAAAGGTCCCCTTTTCGCCATGAATTTCACAAGGAATCACTGAATGCGATATTTTAGAACAAAGAATGGTACAAACAAAATCTTGATACTCTAACACCAGAGTACCGCTCCCATCAACACCACTTGAAAGGATTACGGGATGGTAGGTGACCTTTTGCGGCTCTCCGAAGAGCCCTACAGCTAAATAGAGCGGATAAACACCTAAATCTACAAGAGCACCTCCAGAATATGTACTAGTGAAGATATTTGGGTTCTCCCCCCTTAAAAAAGAATCGTATCGGGAAGAATACTGAATATATGGCAGCATTGCACTTCTTAAATTACCTGCTAAATTAAGTTTTTCCTTTAATATCCGGAAATTAGGAGTATGGATATTGCGAATGGCCTCAAATAAATAAACACCATTATCCTCTGCAATTTGGTATGCTTCTTCCAATTCCTCACTATTGGAGAATATCGGCTTCTCACAAATAACATGCTTTTTATTTCTCAAAAATGTAATTGCCTGCTCAAAATGAACAGAATTAGGCGAAGCAATATAGATAGCCTCGAGTTCTGGACTTTTTGCCATTTCCTCTAAATCAGTAAAAAAATATTCTGCATTATATTTATGGGCAAGGTCTTTTGCCTTATCAGATGTCCTTGAGTAGACACCCTTTAAAGTTAACTTCCCGCTAAGTTTTGCAGCTTCAATAAAGGATTCTGTGATCCAACCTGTCCCGACTGTACCTAAATTAATCATATTTAATCCCCTTCCATTACTTCTTCAAGCATATATTGTAGCCTTTTTGTACTCTTTTTGCTAATTTCACTATTTTTATAAAGAATCTTTGGGTACAATGGAAAAATATCATAATTTATGTTATTTATAAGTAATAGATGAAAGAAAGAGGTTGAATAGAGTGGACAATCTAAGTTCTAATTTTATTAAAGATGTGATGATAAAGGATTTGGAATCCGGTAAGCACGATAAAATTATCACTCGTTTCCCTCCAGAGCCAAACGGATATTTACATATTGGTCATGCTAAATCCATCATCATTAACTTTGGACTAGCAGATGAATTTAACGGAAAAACCAATTTACGATTTGATGACACCAATCCGTTAAAAGAAGATGTTGAATATGTAAATTCTATCAAAGAAGATGTGAAATGGCTGGGATTTGAATGGGATAACTTATTCTTTGCTTCGGACTATTTTGAAGAAATGTATAAACGAGCGGTCCTATTAATAAAAAAAGGCCTTGCCTACGTGGATGACCTGTCAGCTGATGAAATCCGTGAATACCGTGGCACACTGACCTCTCCTGGTAAAGAAAGTCCATATCGTGATCGTTCAATTGAAGAAAATCTTGATTTATTTGCACGGATGCGCAATGGAGAATTTGAAAATGGCCAAAAGGTTCTTCGTGCAAAAATTGATATGAAATCACCAAATATCAATTTACGCGACCCTGTCATTTATCGAATTTCTCATGCAACACACCATAACACTGGTGATAAGTGGTGCATATATCCAATGTATGCATTTGCACATCCCCTTGAAGACGCGATTGAAGACGTAACCCACTCTATTTGTACGATTGAATTCGAAGACCAACGTCCACTTTATAACTGGGTAGTGGAACAATGCGAAATGGAAAGTACGCCACAACAAATTGAATTTGGCCGCTTAAACGTAACCAATACCGTAATGAGCAAGCGCAAACTGAAGCAGTTGGTTGATGAGGGATTTGTAGATGGCTGGGATGATCCACGGATGCCGACGATTTCTGGAATGCGCCGGAAGGGATTTACCCCTGAATCCATTCGTAATTTTGTCCGTGAAACAGGTGTATCGAAAGGTTCTGGAGCTGTTGATTCACAAATGCTCGAACACTTTGTAAGAGAGGACTTAAAGTTAAAAGCTCCTCGTACAATGGGGATCTTGAATCCTTTAAAAGTGGTCATTACGAATTATCCTGAAGGACAAATCGAGTTACTCGATGCTGAGATTAATCCTGAGGTTCCTGAAATGGGTACCAGAAAAATTCCGTTTTCTCGTGAAATTTACATTGAAAAAGACGATTTCATGGAAGATCCTCCGGCTAAATATTTCCGCCTCTTCCCTGGTAATGAAGTTCGCCTTAAACATGCTTATTTCATTAAGTGTGAAGAAGTTATCAAGGATGTGAACGGAGAAGTTGTCGAGTTACGTTGCACCTATGACCCACTAACCAAAAGTGGTACTGGCTTTACAGGCCGTAAAGTAAAAGGAACCATTCATTGGGTGGAAGCAACGAATTCAGTTCCAGCAGAATTTCATTTATATGAACCACTAATTCTCGACAAAACAGAAGACGATAATGAGGAAGAAGAAAAAACCTTCCTCGACAACGTAAATCCAGAATCACTTGTGGTTTTGCAAGGTTTTGTAGAGCCTAACATGAGAGAAAGCAGACCTTATGACAAATTTCAATTCTTTAGACATGGATACTTCAATGTAGATCCAAAGCACACTACTGTTGATAAACTTGTCTTTAACCGGGTTGTTTCGTTAAAAAGTTCATTTAAAATATAAAAATAGAACCGGGGATTCCTGGTTCTTTTTTTTATAACTTTAATCATGTAACGGATTTTTCAAAATAGGTGGCGCATACGATTAGTCCTCAAGACCCCGGATTGAGGACTAATCCTTCTGGCCGAGCGTACGATTTGTCCTCAAGACCCCGGATTAAGGACTAATCCTTCCGGCCGAGCGTACGATTTGTCCTCAAGACCCCGGATTGAGGACTAATCCTTCCGGCTGAGCTTACGATTTGTGCTCAAGACCCCCGATTGAGGACTAATCCTTCTGGCTGAGCTTACGACTTGTCCTCAAGACCCCGGATTGAGGACTAATCCTTCCGGCCGAGCTTACGATTTGTCCTTAAGACCCCGGATTGAGGACTAATCCTTCTGGCTAAGCTTACGATTAGTCCTCAAGACCCCGGATTGAGGACTAATCCTTCTGGCCGAGCGTACGATTTGTCCTCAAGACCCCGCCCGGATTGAGGACTAATCCTTCCGGCTGAGCTTACGATTTGTGCTCAAGACCCCCGATTGAGGACTAATCCTTCTGGCTGAGCTTACGACTTGTCCTCAAGACCCCGGATTGAGGACTAATCCTTCCGGCCGAGCGTACGATTAGTTCTCAAATAGCTTGTACAATATTCAATGAAAAATCGGTAGGTCAGACTCGAGAAAATAAAAAAATGCCGAGAAAAATACACTTTCTCGACAATTTAGGAACCAGGAGACACCTAGTTCTATTTTTTATGTTATTTCTGAACGGGTTGCTGGGACTTCTAGGATAATCTTTGTTCCTTCACCAAGAGAAGAGAAAATAGTCAATTCCCCGCCAACGGCTCTTGCTCGTTCATCCATACTGAAAAGACCAACTCCACGGGGCTGTGTCACCACCTCAAAGCCTAGCCCCTTATCCTCAATCATTACCCTCACGGTTTGCTCCATTTCTCTTACGGTGACAGTAGCCTCAGATACATCTGCGTACTTCCGAATATTTGTTAGTGCTTCCTGGATAATACGGTAAATCGTCAACTCAATGCTAATATCTAAGCGACGGTTAAGGACACACTCAAAATACACATCAATGCCATAGTTCTCAGAAAAGCGTGATAGAAAGGAACGAATCGCGGGAACTAGTCCTAGATCATCCAATACTGATGGTCGCAACTCCCAAGAAATATCGCGAATTTCTTCTATCAATTGAGTTGCTTCCTTTTGCATTTGATATAGAAGGGGATGGTCGACTTCTGAAAGTAAACGATTTATCGTGATTAGATGGCTATATAGATTTTGTCCAATGCCGTCATGTAAATTTCGTGATAAACGCTTGCGTTCATCCTCTTGAACATCAATAATCGTTGTCATCATTTTCTGAAGTTCTTGTTCCACTCTTTTTCGCTTTGTAATTTCGTATCGAATAGCTAAATATTGATAAGGTTTACCTTTATCATTTAAAAATGGAATAATCGTAGTATCCACCCAATAGTAACTTCCGTCTTTGGCGCGGTTTCGAATTTCACCTTTCCAAACCTTACCCGTACCAATGGTTCTCCACATTTCTCTAAAAAACTCTTCTGAGTGGTATCCAGAATTTAATATCCGATGGTCCTGACCTATAAGCTCATCTTTTGTGTACTTTGAAATATGAATAAATTGTTCATTTACATATGTAATGATTCCTCTAGAATCCGTTATCGCTACAATGGAGGATTCATCGAGGGCGAATTTAAAATCCATTAATTCTTGAATCGATTTTTTCAATTCCAACTCAAGGCTAGAGAGCCCATCTAGTGATTGCTGACTATTCATTTCCATGCCCTAAGCCTCCACCTAAGATTTGACTTCTTAAGAGTTGCTCTACTGTTTCAGCTGACGTCTTCACTTTTTCCTGCTCCCTTTCAGGAAAAGAGTAGGATACTCTTTTTCCAACTAGTAATACACCTTTTGCGGATGCATTAAAAAATAAAGGGACCGCATAACAGGAAATAAGTTTCTCAGCAAGCATAATGGGATGGTCTGTTACTTTTCCATAGATATCATTTGGAAAGTCCCTCATCATCATTGGACTGCCACTTGAAATAACTTTTCCAGCGATTCCTTTTCCAAAGCGAACGGTTATTCTTTTATATTTATCGTTTACGTTTCCTGAAGCATAATGCCATCGTACATCGGGACCTACTTCGTTTTGAAGGGCAAGGGCAACAAAGTCACATCCCACTTCCTTCAGCAACTGATCACAAACCTCCATAACCGCATGATTTTCTCTTATTTCTGTCATTGGGATGCTTTCTCCTTATATTCCATAACCAAGTAACCCCTTTTTTACCGCATATTCCACTAATTCTGGCCTTGTTCTCATTTGCAGTTTTTCCATCAAGTTTCCTTTATGGGTTTCGACCGTTTTTACGCTTATAACTAATTGCTCAGCTATTTCTTTATTTGCATAGCCTTTCGCAACAAGGGTGAGAACTTCTTTTTCACGATCAGATAAAAGATGATAGGTATCATGGCTATCCTTAATACTGCCAAGGTATTCTTCCATTAATCTTTTTGTGGCGGCTGGATGGAGATAAGCATTTCCTAAGGAGACTGACTCAATCGCTGACATTAGTTCATCATGAGGTGCACTTTTTAAAATACATCCTGAAGCACCAGCTTGTATGGCTCTAAAAAGGTATTCCTCATCATCGTGCATGGTGAGAATTAAAATATTTACATCAGGCATTAGTTTTTTCAATTCAGATGTTGCTGATAATCCATCTTTACCATGAGGCATACTTAAATCCATTACAACAACATCAGGTTTAAGTTTCAGGGCTTTTTTTATACCTTCGTTTCCTTCTGACGCTTCACCAATTACTTGCATTTCGGGATTAGAATTTAACAGCATTGTAAGACCCATTCTTACAACGGCATGATCATCAACCAATAGGATTTTAATCAATTTTAACACTCCTTCCCTTCCTATAAAGGAAGAGATATTTCAACAGATGTACCTTCTCCTATTTTAGAGGATATTACACAATGCCCGCCAGTTAAAAGCATTCTTTCCTTCATGGCAGCTATTCCAAGCGTAACAGACGTATTCCCTGCTTCATCTGGTACAAATCCACCACCGAAATCAACAATATAAATTTTCAATTCGTCTTTATTCCATATCAACCTCATTTTCACATTCGATGTATCAGCATGTTTAGCTATATTCGTAAGTGCTTCCTGGCAAACGCGAAAAACCGCAACACTTTTTTGCTCTTGAATTGGTTTATCTTCCCCAATTGATTCTAAATCAACAAGAACGCCAAATGTTGAGGTATATAATTTTATATAACTCTTAATTGCTGGCAGTAAGCCAAGTGTGGTTAAGGCAGGGGGATGAAGCTCAACGGAGAGCAATCTAATCTCTTGTATCGTCTTTTCAATCAACTGAGTCATTTCTTGCAGATAGTTTTTCAAATGAGGCTGACTTAATCCCGATTCAACAAATTGTAATCCAGTAAGAATACTAAATAAATTTTGTCCAACACCTTCATGCAGCTCCATCGAAATACGTTTAATTTCTTCCTCTTGTGATTGAATAATATAAGTACGAATTTGTTGTGTTGAGACAGATTGCTTCATACTTAACCCCCGTTACCTTTTAACTTTAAATCTAGACTTTTTGAAATGTATAGGTTAATCCGCTTTCGAGGTCAGAAGCGAAAAAACTAACCTCAGATTGACTTACGTTACTGTTAAGCGGAACTGCTAAGAAATACATGGAATCAAAATAAAAACGAACATGCGTATGATCAGGACAAAACTGTATTTTTTTAATTGTTTTCTTGATCCTTGGTGCTTGATCCCCGCCTTGTTTATCCTCTATGGCTATTTCCATTGTTTCTCCAACGAATCTTTGCAACTCATCTATATTAATGGGTTCCACAACTGTTACATCCCTTCTTAACTGGATAGATGAACATCTTGTAGCCCTGCAAAAAATCCCAAAACTTCGGGTCGGCATTTTCCTCGATGAATTTGATTGTATCTTCTTCTGAATCCCAATCACTCATACCTTTTACCTCTGCAATTACCATTTCTGCCCCATCAATCGTCTTCTCCTCTAGGAACCAATTCAATCGCTTTTTTCCAAACATGTTTTTTAGCAGTTCATCAATAACGGGAGCAAATTCACCTTTTTGTTCCCGAATAAAACAAAAGTCTAAATACGTTTCACTAATCATTGATTTTCACACCTTTTTTATAGATAAGGAATGCTGCAGGAAATAGGATTACATTGACGACTGCTGCAACGATTGTGTTCGTATAATTTTCATAAAAATACTGATGAACCATATATTGTGTAGCAATTATATTCATCATTAATATGGCTAATAGGAGTGCAACACTTACATAACTACGCTTCATAACGCTTCACCCCAACTGCATAAACAGAACCATTTTCAACCTTCACATAAATCTCAGGGAGTGGGCGTCTTGGCGGACCTGCCGTAGGTGCACCCGTCTCGACATCAAATTTTCCGTGATGACATGGGCAAAGCATTTCTTTCTCTTCTTTTTTCCAAAATACTGGGCAGCGAAGATGGGTACAGGCATTTTGATAAGCCACATATTTCTCTTCATCAAGCCTAATGAGGATCGCACTGTCATGCTCACCAGGGAAATGAAAATCTACCGCATCACCTACTGGTATAGACTTTACATCGGTAATCTTTTGCTTAGGGTATTTTTTATCCCCTAATTCGTTAAGTTCTTTCGCTGCCAATACTCCCCATGGAAGAGAGGAAACAGCAAATACGCCCGCTGCACCGACTAAGGTTTTCATAAACCCGCGTCTGTCCAATTTTCTTTCATTATTGCGATTTATATTATGTGTATAGTTATCTTCATTGAACGGGATTTTATTATTTTTTTCTGACATTGTTAATCCCTCCTAAAACAATTTCGTGACACCCTGCAGAATTCCAGGGAGGTTCACTCTAACATTCGTTTCGCCTTCTAAGTAAGGCATGCTTGTTACCCATTTACCATTATCTAAATTAAAATGCTTTTGCTTTGCTTCAATTTCTTCATCTGTTAGCCATTGCAATGTATTTGACGGACATACACTTGCACACATTGGAGGGATTCCGTCTTTAGTACGGTCAATACAAAGGTCGCACTTATACATTAGATTTTGCTCTGTATCGAACTTAGGAATTCCATAAGGGCAGGCAATTGTACAGTTTTGACAGCCAATGCACTTTTCAACAAGAGCCGAAAGAACTGCTCCTGTTTCATGGATTTGGATTGCTTGCGCCGGACAGCTTCTCGCACATGCGGGATTCACGCAGTGAAGGCACATTAGAGGCATCGTTTGTCGGTTAACAAGCGGGTTAACGTCGTATACATAGTTACGGTTACGCTCCTCATGACCACCGCACTGTGTGCAAGCAGCCAAACACGAGCGGCAGCCTATACAGTTTTCTAGTTCAAGATATAACCTCTTTTTCATTTACTGCACCTTCTTTAGTTCAAGTTTTTCGATCTGCGCTGCGCAAGCTTTAAATTCCGGCATTCTTGACATCGGGTCAAGAGCACCAATTGTTAATAGATTAATAGATTTATCGTGACCAAAATGATAGGGTACAAAAACCGTATCTTTTCGGATCGCTTCTGTGATTTTCACTTTGTATTCTGCTTCGCCTCTGCGCGTATATAGGCGAACCATTTCTTCATGTTTAATGTTATATTTCCCAGCTGTTTCTGGGTGTACTTCTACGTATGGCTCTGGGCACATATCGCGTAAGAAATTGATTCTTCTTGTTTGGTTCCCAGATAAATAATGGTAAACAACGCGGCCAGTTGTTAGGCGCAATGGATATTCTTCATCTGGCTCTTCCGCAGGCGGACGGTATGGAAGGGCACAAATTTTCGCCTTTCCATCAGGATGATAAAACTTATTATCTAGGAACATATGTGGTGTTCCAGGATCATTTTCATCTTTACATGGCCAGAATACACCATCTTGTTTTTCGATTTTATCCCAAGTAATTCCGTAGTAATCGGCATAGCCGCCCTTAGAAGCCAAGCGGAATTCATCACCAACATCTTTAGCTGTTTTTAAATGGGAGAAGTATTTTCCTCTGCCAAGACGTTCACACAATTCAACATGAATCTGCCAATCTGGTTTCGATTCTCCGAGCGGTTCTTGTGCCTTGTTAATTTTTATACAGCGTCCTTCAAGATTTGTAACGGTTCCTTCATCTTCAGACCATGTAGTGGTTGGAAGTATAACATCCGCATATTCAGCTGATTCTGATAGGTAAAAATCAGAACACACCATGAAATCAAGATTTTTTAACTGTTCTCGTACATAATTTAAGTTTGGCGCAGAAACAGCTGGATTAGAGCACAATAAGTACAATCCACGGATGACCTTTTGCTCCATTAAACCAAACATTTCATAGGCGGATACTCCCTCCTTTGGCATTTCTTCCGGTTCAATGCCCCATACTTTGGCTACTGCCTTTACATGCTCAGGATTATTAATTTTTCGGTAACCTGGAAGTGCATCGGCCTTTTGACCGTGCTCACGTCCGCCTTGACCGTTTCCTTGACCTGTAAAGGTTGCTACACCTGCTTTAGGACGGCCGATTTTTCCAGTCACTAACGCCATGTTCGTATATCCAGAAACATTATCGACACCTTTAACCTGCTGCTCAATTCCGCGGGCAAACATGACAATCGCATTTGGTGCCTTTCCGTAAATCTCAGCGGCGCGAATAATTTTCTCCGGAGCAACTCCTGTAAGTTCACTCGTATATTCTGGAGTAAATTCTTTCACTAATTCCTTTGTTTCTTCAAAACCGTTTGTATGGTTTTTAACGAATTCCTCATCTGCATACCCGTTCTGTATTAATAAATTTAAAATCCCGTTTGCAAGCGCTAAGTCAGTACCCGGTCTTAGATCTAAGTGAACATCCGCTCTTCTCGCAATAGGCGTTTCACGAGGATCTGCAACAATTAAATAACCGCCGCGTTCTTGAACTGCCCATACTCGAAACATAGATGTAGGATGACATTCTGCTGTATTACTTCCTGCAATAAACAAACAGTCCGTTTCGTGAAGATCCGTCCATGGAAGGGTTGAACCCCGGTCCACTCCGAAGGATCTCATAAATCCACCAGCCGCACTTGCCATACAAAAGCGTCCATTGTAATCAATGTAGCGAGTTTGTAAACCAACACGTGCAAACTTTCCAGTTAAATAACATTTTTCATTGGTCATCGATACACCGCTATAAACGCTCAGTGAATCTTTACCAAAGTCCCGTTGTAACTCTTGGAACTTTTTCACGATCAAGTCATATGCTTCATCCCAAGTTGCTTCACGGAAGCCCTCTTTCGTGCCTTTTAATGAAGCATCATCGCGGATTAATGGTTTTAAAATACGGTCATCATGATTTGTTTGCTGATAAGCCGTAACCCCTTTTGGACACATTTTTCCGACTGTTACCGGCCAATCATAACGCGGCTCAACGCCAATAATTTTATTTGTTTTTGTATTTACACGTAAATTCATCCCGCATTGCATTCCGCAATAACTGCAGTGAGTTTTTACGAGAGTTTCATTTGGATGACGAACATTTTCTATTTCTTTAAAAAACTTATCCCTTTGCATTCTGGTTTGCCTCCTTAACTTTAACCTGGTGCGTTGCGAATCCTGAGAATTTTGAAATTCGATATTTTCTGCGGCAAGGGAGGCATAACTCAGCGAGATTAAAGCCATCTTCCATATTGAATTCAATCGCATTTACTCCCAATACTTGAATGACATCATTAGACTGTTCAACCGATACGAAATGGTCCCCGCATACTTTACACTTTTTCTCTTCCTGTTCGGCGTAGTGCTCACGATAGTTTCTTGCAAAGACACTTACCGGACGGAAAGGAATATGAGCAAGTTTACCAAATGGTAAGTAAATTAATGTAACGATAACAGAAAATTGATGTATTAATGACATTTGCGGCTGCATCCAGCCATGAAGCCAAACGTTTTGAATGGTTAATAAAAGTCCTGTAACAGAAATAAAGATCAATAAGTAAAGCGGAAGGAAATCATAAATGAATTTTTGTTCCGCTCTCGCCTGCATGTTTTTCAAGCGGCGATAAAGGGCCATACAAACACCTGAAATAACCATAACCGCAGAGATATTTAGAGCGTTATAGGAGAACCAGGCAATAATTCCATCAGCCTTTACCGTCATTAAATCAAGACCCATTAACACAATTGTATATTGGCCCATCTCATCCATCGTGAAGTACATCCAGCCAAACACAAGTGGAAACGTTACTAAACAGGCAAGAACACAACCCCAGCCGATTAAAATATGCTGTACCCAGCGGTACAAACCGCGGTTTTTAATAAAATCATAGATAGCTAAATGATTTAAGGCCGTTTTAGGCGTGCTTTTTCTTTTTAAAAGCTTTAACCCTTTTTTAATAAAGATTTTGGCAGGCGGTCTTTCGCCCCAGGCAATAAAGCGGTAGAAAAATCCTCCAATAAAAACAATGGTTCCCACCATATATCCATACAAATTTAAATCAACATGCGTGAACATTCTAGTTGCAATAAAAGAAAGAATAACAATCGCGGAAACTGTTAAAAACATAGATTTAGCAAACTTGGATGCAAACGCACCATTGATTGAGCTGTCCGTCTTTTGATTAGTTAACGTATTAGTCTGCATTTGAGCTCCTCCTAAAAAAATAACACTAACGAGTTTTCTTACTCTTATTGTAAGAAAATCGTTAGTGTTACAAATATAGGGGAACTCCCCCATCTCTCGAGGAAAAAACCCTTAGAATTTTCGATTTAGACAAAGTTCCGTCACATTTGCTTTTTTGCATACTTATTTCGCCAAGAATACATCAGTAAGGAAAGAAAGACTACAGACTGCGATGAAAATAATACAGCATCCCAAAAAGCAAAACTTGATGGTGGTTCCAATAATTTCGGAAGCGTTAACTTTGCCGCATGTAGTAATACCGGTATGTAAAATATTGTCATTAGCGCCAGGGTAACTGTCACCCCTATAAAATAAAAGATGGAATAAGTGAAAACGATCCATTTTTCACCAATAAAGATTTCATCCTTCTGTAGTGGTGATTTTAGAAATGGAAGTCGTTTACGAATCATCTGCTGCGCATTTTCCATCAAATTATGAACACCTGACACATTTTCAAAAACATAATACAAATCTGTCTTCATGTAAACACAACACTGATAAACAATCCTAACAAAAACATCATAGGCTGCTAATGTAATTAAACTTAGGAAAATCCCTGAGGAATTAGGAAAAACAAGTTTACTAATAAGGGCAATAAAAAGGATGGCTGTGTCAAAGCACATTCCAGCCATATAAAGTACATTTCGGTCTTTTGCGGGAAGTCTCCAAACGGATGTCATATCTGTTTCAAGGACAACAAGCAGTAACCGGTGCCCAACCCCGAGTTTTGTGGGTAGATTGTATGCACGCATTGCGAGAATATGTCCGAACTCGTGGACGAGTACAAGAAAAAAGGTTACTCCCATAAAAGTAAGTAGATTTAGAACCATTACATCTGATATAAATACATCCTGATAATTTGGCAGCAAGGAAGGCTTAGCAATTAACATGCTGAGATTTACGATAAATAAACCTACGTAAATGAGGAGCGAGAACCTATTAAAAAAGAACTTTCCTACCTTAGGAGAAATCCATAAGAAACCTAAACTCTCCTTTTCTATTTCCTTTTTCTCGACTTTCTCACCATCAATGACATCAATTAAATCCATATCAAGAAGTTGTTGGGCAAAATCGAGAAGATCAACTTCTTCATTAGGAAATCTCTTTTTCAGATTATCCTCTATCTCCCCTATCATCCTGCCATTTTCAATTAATTTAATTGCTTCAATACATATTTCCGGCATTTCATAAAACTCACCAGTTGCTAAATCTTCCACTATATAGTTTTTTTTATCCTTACGAAATTCAATTGGTACCAATGATAGATATGATTCGCGTGTAATGCTCATCAAAACACCGTTCCTATTTAGTATTAATAATAAAAGAAGGATGCAAGCTTTACGCTAGCATCCCCAAATATTACTGTTTCCATCCTGGAAGATATGGACACCACCAGCATGTAGTTTTTACCTTCTTAAGCTTGCGGATTTTCATTGTTATTCCACCTCCCTTAGTAATTGCGGTTTTTTATTCCATGAGTATTCTTGATGAAATTTGACCCACGCTGGGTAAACCTTTTTGAATGCTTCTACTAATGTGGGATCAAATTGTGAACCATTGCCTTCAATAATACGGCGATAGGCTTCTTCAACAGGCATTGCCTCACGGTACGACCTTGAAGAAGTCATTGCATCAAAAGCATCGGCAATGGCAGAGACTCTTGCAAGTAAAGGAATTTCTTCACCCTTTAATTGATCAGGATATCCCTTTCCATCCCAGCGCTCATGGTGGGAAAGAATAACACTAATACTGTCCTTTATTCCCTCCACATTCTTCACAGCTTCCGCCCCTACGGTAGGGTGGGTTTTTATTATGTTAAATTCCTCGTTGGTCAGTTTCCCAGGTTTCATGAGAATCTGATCGGGAATATTAACTTTACCAATATCATGAAGCAGACAAGCATAATAGAATGATTTTTGTTCTTCTTTGGTAAACTTACCTATTTCTTTTGATAATAAAAGTGCATAACTGGCGACTCTTTCACTATGACCCCTTGTATATGGATCTTTAAGCTCCAGTGTCGCAATAACCCCTTTTACTATTCCTTGTAATTGATTATCATAAGATGTGCTGATCGACCTTACGTACCCTTGAAAGCGTACTAATAAGAAGAACGCCATAGTTGATAAGATAGCCATTAATATAATGGGCACTGCCACGTTTGATGAGTGTAAGATAACACCTATTAATATATACCTAGTTGTAATTCCAATAGTTACAAACCAAAAATATCCAGTATTAATGAAAAGTGGTAATGATAAAATTAAAAACACTTCGACTAGATTACCACTATTATAAATATCTCCCCTGCCCATGTAGTTAAGAATATCAACAAAAAAAGTTGAAACTACGTAACTAGTGAAGAAAACATATTTTATTAAATATTCCTTATTGATCTTACTTAGGTAAAAAGCAATAGGAATCAATAACGCTAATACAATATAGTTTATATATAAGAACTCATTTGGGGATTCAAACTTTTGTTCTGAAAAGTAAACAGGATATAAAAAATAATAAAACAAATCATACCCTAAAAATATTATATAGAAAAAGATAAGAAACCATTTGACGGATTGCTTTTCTTCATGTGGTATCATATAGTCCTCCAGTGTTTCTAATACATATACGTTTTATGTCCCCATATATGAAAGACGAAAAATAATAATTTCTAGATAAAATTAATTACCGTTATTCCTCTACATTATATCTCATTGGTAACAGGGTTGTAACATATAATATTGATGATTTTTGTATATTTATAGAATCTTATCATGAATTAATTTGAAAAATAGGTAGAATAACAGTGACTTTTGTACCATTTAATTGACTGCTGTCAAAGGTAATATGACCTTTGTGGTCTTTAATAATTTGATTTGTTACCATTAGTCCTAAACCCGTTCCATCTTTTTTTGTTGTATAGAATGGTTCGCCTAAGTTTAAAAGGTTTTCTCCATCAATTCCACAACCTTCATCTTTAATGGAGATATACATCTTATTCCCTTCTATTACTTTAACTCTCACCTTAATCTTCCCACCATCAGGCATCGATTCTATTGCATTTTTTATTAGATTAATAAATACCTGTTTCAGCTGTTTACCGTCACAATCAATTGGCGGTAACGGTCCGGCCATTGTTGTTTCAACAGAGACACCCTGTCTTTCAGCCTGTTGTTGTGTAATGGAAAGTGTATACGCAATAATTTCTTCAATATTCGCTTTGGAAAATTTGATTTCCTTAGGTTTTCCTAGTGTCATTAAATCATTCACAATTGAATTTATCCGATCAATTTCTTGAATCATAATGGGATAAAAGTCATTTGTATTTGGATATCTTTCTTGCTGCAGCTGCGTAAACCCTTTTAATGATGAAAGTGGATTACGAATCTCATGACCAATTGCAGCAGCCATTTGACCTATTACAGCAAGTTTTTCTTTCCTTCTTAGTTCTTCATGTACTTCCGTTAAAGTAAGAATATACGAATCATATCGTATTAAAATAACAAAAGCGATAGCAGAAAGAATGATATAAATAACAATGGGAGCAACAACCTGCGGATCAAGTAAAATAAGTCCAATTATCATATACTTTAGTAACATTCCTACTGATACAGTCCAAAAATACTTTTTATTGACAAAAATAGGTGAAAAAAGGATAAAGACAACTTCAATAATATCCCCTGCTGCAAAAGATTTCTCCGTCCCATAATAAATCAATAAATTATGGACAGTATCAACAACTATAAAACTATAAATGTATAGGTATTTAATCACATACGGATTTCCCTTTTTCATTAAGAAAATAGCTATGGGTAATAAACCAAGCAGGATAATATATATCCAAATACCCAAACCTTCTTGGGGTTTGGTTATACCTCGCCCATCCAAATTAGGGAAGATGTAATAATAGATTAATTCAAAAGCAAGATAAAAAATATAAAATAACCACAAAAATAACTTAGTTGCTTTCTTTTCTTCATAAAACATTTTAGTGGTCGAGCTGCTGTTGCTATCTTTCATTTTGTTTCTCCCTTAGGTAGACCATAAGAAATTAGTTTAAATTTATCTCTTCTCATTCTAACACCTTTCCCCAAAAAATCTTTATATTTTTTTTGGAAATTCGATGTAATTCGACAAAATTCTCTTATTCCTAAAAAAAAAACTTGCTGCTAGGCAAGTCTTCTTATAAATAACACTATTAAATTTAGCTTGCTTTATTTATGATTTCCTCTTTTTCATTTAACTTTGAATGTTTACGTCCGTATCCAAAATACACCATCATTCCAAGCACAAGCCAAATACCAAAGCTCTTCCATGTAGCCGCTGGAAGCTGCAGGGCTAAATATCCACAGAATAAGAAAGCTAATATAGGAATTAATGGTACAAAAGGTACACGGAAGCCTGTGGTTGGTGCTTGTTTATTTTTCCGAAGATATAAAATTCCAATTGAAACTGTCATAAAAGCAAATAGTGTTCCAATGTTCACTAGTTCAGCAAGTTTATTTAGCGGTAATACACCTGCAAAAAATGCTACTAACACGCAGGTAATCCACGAATTCACAATCGGTGTTTGCTTCTTTTTATCTACTTTAGAAAACACCTTTGGCAGTAAACCATCACGAGAGATTGCATAAAACAGCCTTGATTGACCATAAACCATGACAAGTAACACAGTCGTAATTCCTGTGATGGCTCCTAGTGAAATAAAACCTGCCACCCAATCTTGGTTAATATAATTAAGTGCAAATGCCACTGGATTTTTTACACCAAGATCAGTATAAGGCACAATCCCTGTTAAAATAGCAGAGACAACGATATATAAGATGGTACAAACCAATAAAGATGCAATGATTCCAATTGGCATGTTCTTTTGTGGGTTTTTCACTTCTTCTGCTGCGGTGGCAACAGCATCAAAGCCAATATAGGCAAAGAATACAGTTGCGGCGCCTGTTACAACTCCCGAGTAACCAAACGGCATAAATGGAGTCCAATTTGCAGGTTCTACATACCAAACACCAACAGCAATAAATAGTAGCACTACAGCAAGTTTAATTACTACCATGATTGTGTTAAGACGTGCTGACTTTTTAACTCCTTGTGTTAAAAGCATCGTGATAAAAAAGATGATCGCAATTGCTGGTACGTCTACAAAAGTTCCATTTGCCGGATCATACGCACTTGATATAGCTTTTGGCAGGTGAATTCCAAATCCTGAAAGAAGCCCTTGAAAATAACCTGACCAACCGCTCGCAACTGCAGAGGAAGCCAGCCCATATTCAAGGATTAAAACCCAGCCTAATATCCAAGCAATTAGTTCGCCGAATGTCGCATAACTGTAAGTATAGGCACTGCCAGATACCGGTACGGCTGAAGCAAATTCCGCATAGCATAGGGCTGCAAATACACAGGCCAGTCCTGACAAAATGAAAGATATGATTAGTGCCGGTCCTGCATGCTCGGCCGCTGCAACTCCAGTTAGAACAAATATTCCTGTCCCAATAATCGCACCTATTCCCAGCATAGTTAAATCAAATGCACCTAATTCTTTCTTCAAGGTTACATCCTTTTGTCCAACTTCCCTTATTAAATCTGTAATTGATTTTTTCCTAAATAAATTCATGTCTAGTACCTCCACGACCTAAAGTCGAAATGTTCTGAAAAAGTTAGTGCCTAAAATGTATATCGGTATAATATAATTTATTTATTAAAAAAGCAATATATTTTGAAAAATTAAATTACTTTCCTAATTATACCAATAAATATTGAATCCCCTATATTATTTATATTTCCCTCAAAACAGATTAACTATATTAGTAAAATTTAATTTAATTTCGAACAAAAAAAACTAACCATCTTGTTAGCATGGTTAGTTCGTCTTAATTATTACTTTTGACCTCATGGTCATTACTTGAAAAAGAAATAACGTTTCCTGTTATCCACGAGTTTTTCCAGAAAAGGTTCCATAATAAACATAGCATCTGCGGTCTTCATCGATTTCCCTTGAATCAAGCACGAACTCCTTAAATTTACCATCCTTTTGTAGGTAGATAATATCGGAATGAAGTGTTGCCAAAATCTCTTCATGCCCCCAAACATCATTTCTTTCTACTATCGCTGATGTTGTTCCCTTTATTTCCCTGACTTCAAAACCAATATGTGAATAGATGGTATCGGAAGAATCGTTGAAATAGGTCTCTTTTTTCACATACAAAACGGCCGTTCCATCTGGATCCATAGCAGTCGCACTAACTGCATATGTCTCTCCATCTTTTACGAAGAATTCGCAGGTCATTCTTGCCACCGCTTCATTAGGGGTAATATCTTGGTAATTCCATAAGGCAGGATATTGTTTTACTTCATCATCAAGTCGATATTCCAACCTCAACTTACATCCCTCTTTCTTTTTCTTTTTATCTTACCATTGTTTTCCTGAAATTTACTTTTATAATGTAATTATAACAAAGAAAAGCACAAGCGCCTTGCCAAGGGGCGACAGGCATAAGACGAGCCGGCGAGAAGGTTGGTCTTTACCTTCTTGACGGATTGGCTTATGACCTGAGAGCCCCTAGGCGCTGAAGCTAGACATTAAAAAAGGAGTTGAGACGGTGAAGAAAACCCAATGGTTAATCACTGGAGTTCTTACTACTCTTATGGCTGGAACCACCCTATCAGGTTGTTCTCAGGCACAGGACTTACCCCCTGAACCGGATGACACAAACTGTTCAGATTGGGAATGGGATGATGAGGAGGGAGTATGGCAATGTGATGATACTCGATCAAGTTACTATGGTCATTTCTTTTATGGGGGGATGTTTTTCCGCAGCAAATCAGCTTTGATGAATTCTTCTGCTTATAAGTCGTATAAATCTTCCTCCAGTTTTAAAGGTGGATTCGGAAGCGGGTCAAAAGGTGGATTTGGTGGTTAATAATATGTCTTCATATGCAATGAAACGGAACCATTTTTACGCTAAATACCCAGAATTTTGGTCGGACTTATATGGAAGTGAATATAGCCTTTACCATGTATTTACTATTACAGAACAAACACATAACCTTATAAAGGACGCCACGGAACGAATGGGTCAGGTTTTTTATAAAACGGCCGGCCTCCTGCGCAGTCTTCAAGATGAACAACTTCTTGAACTTGGTTTTCCTGTAGCAAGTCTTCCATTTCTCAGAATGAAAACCCTTTTTCCTGAATCGGTAATTTCTCGATTTGATTTTGCCTTGACGGATAATGGAATAAAAATGCTTGAGTTTAATTCTGACACTCCTACTTTTATCGTCGAATGTTTCCAAATGAACGGAGAAATTTGTTCGGAATTTGGCTATCGGAATCCCAACGCAAATCAAGAGCGTCTTCTCGCTTCTGGTATCACAAAGGCTGTCCTTGAATCTATAAAGCAGCAAGATTCTCCTAATGTGGTTTTCACTGCCCATAGTGACCATGTGGAGGATTGGAATACCACGGGTTATTTAAGTCAGTTATGTAAAGTTAAAAATCAAGTAATTCCAATGTCTGAGCTTCGGATTACGGATTCAGCACTATTAGATGCTAACGGAGTGCCAATTGATGTTTTGTACAGACAAACCTATCCTCTTGAACACCTGCTTGAGGACAGGGATTCATATACAGGAGACCTCGTAGGAATCGAATTATTACAGCTAGCGAAGCAAGGAAAAATTTCACTTGTAAATCCTATTTCAGCATTCCTGCTTCAACCCAAATCCATTCAATGTCTGATATGGGGCTTAGCGGAAAAAGAGATGTTTTATACAAAGGAAGAACAAGAATGGATCAAAACATATATGCTGCCTACTTATCTTGAAGCAGATTCATTTGCAGGTAACCAAGCCTATGTTCAGAAACCATCTTTCGGCAGGGAAGGAGATACCATTACTATATGGGATCATCACATCAATATAGATGTCAAAAATTCCTTCCAAACCTACAAAAATGAACTGCCGGTCTATCAATCATATATACCGCTTCCTGTTGTTTCACTCGAAACAGAAAAGGGAATAGAGGAACTATCTATGGTATTTGGTTCCTTCCTTATTGCTGGGAAACCAAGCAGCATTGGGATTCGAGCGGGCGGAAAAATCACCGGAAATGAGTCATATTTCTTACCAGTTGGACTAAAAAAGGAGGGCTTTACTTGTTAGACTTTTTATTGTACTTAGCTGTTTCATTAGCTTTGTTACTCGTTGGACTCTTTTTAATGGAGATTACCACAAAGGTTAAGGAATTCGCCTTAATGGCGAAAGGAAATAAAGCAGCAAGTTATGTACTTGGCGGAAGACTTCTCGGTCTGGCAATTGTTTTATATTCTGCACTTGCTAACTCTATCTCTCTTTTAGATATGGTAATCTGGGGAGCAGTGGGAATTGCAGCTCAGATCATCGTGTTTTATCTTACTGAATGGCTCACACCTCGTCGTTTTAACGTATCCCAGAGCATTGAAGAAGATAACACCGCAGTTGGTCTTTTTCTACTATTGCTTTCTGTATCTATTGGGATTGTTATTGCAGGTTGTCTCACCTACTGAAAAAACGCATCGAGACGATGCGTTTTTTTATAGTTTTTGATATGTATATTTATCGCATATTACAAATAATCTAGCATCCTTTGGGATCGGTTCATTCCATTTCTTGAGTATGTTTAAATCGTTCCGATCTGCAATTAATTGAGCTCCTTTTTCCTTTAGTTGTTCATATGCTACACCATACGTTTTCCACTGCGGTCTAACACTGACCTCCCAAAGATCACTCCCCCCATCTCCATCCTGCCTGCTTAACAGCTGGGTAAAGAGGTGACTTGCTCCTTTCATCTGTGCAGATTTCGCCATTAGGTTGGAAACAGATCCATTGGATAGTATGAACTCATCAATTTTAACATGCTTAAAATTATCCACATGCTTTTCGTTTACAATTTCTGCGATCGTATAAATATTTTTTTCCGTTCCATCATCATAGCGTTCTATCGAGGATGCAACTAGCAGTGTCTTTCCATCTACTAAATCAGGATTCTCAATCCCTTCTGCAGCAAACAGCAATACCGCTTGGGAATTTTCAATTTTTGCCATTCCCAAAGTATCAACATCTGTCGGGCTGCCCTGAATATAGTGAAAACGTTCATGTTCAAAAGGTGACTTTTCAAACTCATCAATCAACACGATATCTGTTTTTTCATCACATAGTAATAGTTCCTTAACAGTGGATTTGCTTTTAGCAGTCCAGCCGATAATAACAAAATGATTTTCACCTTTATAAGACAATTTCCCCTCCTCCTTTCGTTTTTTGTATTGTGTAACACCATCTACTATAACCCCAATAACCGTTCCAAATAGTCCTATACCCAATGTATAGACAATAACCATAGCCCAGGTTCTTCCTGCTTCCGTTGTAGGATATACATCTCCATAGCCTACTGTAGTCATCGTTGTAAGAATCCACCATATTGCATGCAAACTACTCTCAAACGTTTCTGGTTCTAAAAATCTAATTATTTCTGCATTTACGATAATAAAGAATAAAGTAAACAAAATCACGGTTCGATATCGATATCTCGAGGCGGTTAGGAACAGTTTACGAAAGAAAAGCATGATTAACCTCCTTTGCTTCTTATTATAATTTCTACTAACGGTCCCTATTTCCTTTTTTTGATAGAAGGCATTTTTTATAATCTTTGCTTGACTTATTTAAATATAGGGTGTAATATTATTAATTGTGCTTTAGATTTAATGTAACTTGTATAAGATAGATTACGCAATGTAAGAATTTTTTTCTGGCATTCTGCTTATGTTTTAAAAGTAAAACTTATTCACGCTGGATCGGCTTCGGAGCCGTAAGGATGTAAGAGAGGTAGGGCTTACGTCGTTTAGGTATAAAACCATCAGGTGGAAGAGTAACCGCGGCAAATTGGTCTTTTAATACCATTTATTATATATAAATACTTACCTTGCGATTGCAGATATTTAAAATCAACCAATCACAAGTTACAATAGTGATCCCTTTTGGATCAAAGCAAAAGAAGGCAGAGGATAATCATCCTCTGCCTTCGTCCAATTTTGAAGGTATCATTGTTCAACAGCCCCATTTGAATTTATATCGACTTTTACAGAAACATTAATAGTAGATTCAGCCAATGCTTTCCCCCAATTATTTTTCACCTTTTTATAGTGGGTATACTGGTACGCACGGGCGTAAAGGCCAAGACCAATAGGATCAATTTTCTTTTTTTGAATTTTCTTCAAGAGGTCCTCGATTTGTTTTTTTAACTCTCTTTCAACCTCTTTCTGTAACTGTTCTTTATTTAGCTTTTCATCCGGAAATAAACGTTCTACAATATTGATAGTCATTTTAACCTTAATATCAAACTGAAATTTATTATGCTTATATTCAGATTTTATCTTTGTTTTTACTCGGCTGGCCGCAAAACTCATCACATTTGTATGAAAGATATTTTTCTCATCTACTTTTTGAAGAACTGGAATCGTCAGGGTGATTTCACGCCTCTTTTTATTCTGTAACATCAGGAGTAAAGTAGATTCAGGTACATTAAGAAATTGAGCATATTTTCCTTTATGATCAAGAAGAGATATTCCTGTCAGCTCGATATTTTTCCCTACTTTCACTTCCGAAATAAAAGGGGTCATTGCCTTCTCGTATATCTCCCTGTGGAGTTCTTGCAGAGTACCTTTTACTGCTCTCGTTCGATCATAATTCTTATCAATCAGGGCTTTTAGATGTAAGGATAATTGTGGTTTCTCAGTTGGATGATGAAAGATTACTTCTGAAACAGGACCATCAACCGTTACTACTCTTGTACTCATGGAAAACGTAGGATTTCGATATACAGTATCCAATATCGGAAACCAATTTTCATGTTGCAGGACACGTTTTCCCACTAATAATACTTGAATTTTCCCAGCCGTCACTTCTCCAGTTGTTAGAGCGTCAAAAAGTCTTCTTGAATCTCGTATTGTTTTTGCCTTTACTTCATATGATTCAACCCCTTTCTTCGATCCCTCACTAAAAACTGGATTTATTTCATAAAAGACAAGGTTATTTTCTTTATCTAGATCAATACCGATGATAAAGGCAAGGGTTAAATCCTCTAAAGGGGCTTTCTTTCCACAGCTAGAAAGGAAGACGATAAGGAAAATCAAAAGAATCGCGTAATACCAACGTTTCATTTAAGAGCCCCCCTTTTTATTCGAGAATAAATCCAGAGATATCCCCATAAACATAGTGGAAAAGCATACCCAATTATTAAACTAATAGGTTCGACCCCTTTTTGAAGCTGTGTATTTCTTCCAAAAGATTGGGGTATAAAAAAAACATAGACTAGGTTAAGAAGTAATAACCATACTACATATTTACTGTGATCTTGTTTACCAAATAATTGAGTCGCAGAAAATACAGTCGCAAAAAAGAGAGGCAGGACCGTTGTAGATATCACAAATATATATATAGATAAAAAGACAATTTCTAACCGTTCTAAAAATCTAAATTCAACTATTTTTAACAGATTAATGGTTGGTTCCTTATATTGGGTAATTTCGTCTGGACTGTAAAATGCAAACGCAACGATCGTTACAATGATATATACGGCCAGCGTAAGTGTATTGGCAATGACGATTCCGATGGACGCTTTTTGTTTCTTTTGTAAAAAAGGATAAAGGAAGAAAGCAATTTCAAATCCCAAAAAGGAGAAAATTGTTGTTTTTGCTGCTATAAGGATTGGTTTCCATCCCTCCTTAATAATTGGAAGAAGATGAAGCCAGTGTGCTTCTTTTAAAGGAGTGAAATAAAAGAAGAGCATCCATGTCGTCATAAAGAACACCAATTCAGCATACCTGCCTAATATCGTAATATTATTTCGAACAATCATGTAGCTGGGAATGGATAGGAGAAACAACAAGATAAACAATTCTGTTTGTGACAAAACCCAAAATTGGATAAAAAGACCTTCTCTAATAAAAACGATTGAGCCTAAAAAAGCGAAATACAAAGCAAAAATAAAAGCAGTGATTTTCCCAATCCATTTCCCAAAAAAATGAGTCACAAGATCAATGATCGTTCCATTAGGGTAATTCTTCATCACCTGAATAATGATTAAACTAGCTAGTGTAGAAAATAACCAGCCAATTATGAGGGCAATCCACCCATCTGTCCCTGCCTTTTCAGCTAATTCACGCGGCAGGGTTAACAGGCCGACCCCAAGTTGGACACCATGAATTAAAAATATATATTGCATCAATGTAATTTGATTTTGTGTATATTTCATCAATGTTCGTCACCCTCTGAACGCTTAAACTTAGCCTTTTGCCACTGTATGGCTCTAGTACTTTCAGGGCGCTTTACAATAGACCACTCTGGGAACCGAATAAATAGATCCTTCCAATCCGGGAACCTTAATGGAGCTATTGGACTGCCATAAGGTGTACCTAATGATTTGAGAGAAATAAAATGGGCAATTAATGTCATTAATCCAACTGCGATTCCAATGAATCCGAATAACGATGCCGAAATCATCATCGGAAATCGAAGCATCCGAATGGCAGCACCCATATCATAATTCGGAATAATAAAAGAAGCGATTGCTGTCAAAGCTACGACAATCACCATTATATTACTTACAATCCCTGCCTCTACAGCTGCTTGACCAATGACAATACCACCGACGATTCCAACTGTTTGACCAATTTTAGCTGGAAGACGTATACCCGCTTCCCGCAACATTTCTAAAGTGATCTCCATAACGATGGCTTCAATAAAAGGTGGAAATGGAACTCGTTCTCGGGACGCACCAATGGATAAAAGCAGCTTTAAAGGGATGATTTCAAAGTGAAAAGCAATGACGGCTATATAAGTTGCCGGTAGAAATATGGCAACAATAAAGCCAAAATATCTCATGAGGCGAATAAAAGATGCCACTAGCCACCGTGACCCATAATCATCCATACTCTTGAAAAAAGTTTCAAAGGTTGCTGGACCAATTAAGACATTGGGAGATCGATCCACTACAGTCACAATCCTCCCCTGTAATATTTCAGCAGCCGCAAAATCAGGACGTTCTGTTAAAAATAATTGTGGAAACGGAGAATAGGGGTTGTCCTCAATATATTCTGCTAAGGAGGCTGCATTTAAAATACTGTCCACATCTATTTTGTTTAATCGGTCTACAAGCTCTTTTAATGCCTCTGGATTTGCAACATCGGCTAAATACATAATCGTAAGCTTCAAATTCCCTCTTGCACCAACAGTTATTTCCTTCATTTTCAACTCACGGTTCGGAATATGGCGGCGAATTAAAGCAATATTATTGCTCCCGGTTTCTGTGAAACCGAGATGTTCTCCTCTTAAAGAAGACTCAATGGAAGTATCCTCAACTGCTCTTTGTGGCCATCCCTGTGTATCAAAGATGAAAGCATTATTCCGCTTATCAATAAATAAGACACTATTTCCTTGTAGAATCGCACTTTCAATTTCCTGCCACGTATTTTTTTCTTTTACATCTCCCACCGATACCTGTACCTTAAAGTTTTTCTCCTCTTTATCTGCTTCAAATAAAAGTGGGCTTAGGATATGATTATTAATCGTCTTTGTATCTGTAAGCCCGCTTAAATAAACCAAAGCCGCTGGGCTGTTTGTTTGTTTTATGACAAAGTTCTTCAAAACCAAATCTGGTGTCTCGCAAAAAATGATCTGTATTTCTGCAACATTCTCTACCAACAGTGAACTTATGAATTTTTTTGAGATGTCATTTTTCTCTATTTGGAATGTACTTTGTTGCTTCTTTTTATCATGATATTTTTGAAAAAAGGGCATAGAGAAATACCACCTCTTATGTAAGATAGGTTAGTTTGTATCTTTATTTTAAGGGATATTCAATATAATCCATTTTTTTCTAGGCGTTAAAAAAAATACCAAATTAGAATTCACCTATATTGAAAAGTAAAAGAAGGCAGAGAATAATTCTCTGCCCTCGACTAATTTAATTTTAGATTTTCATACCATTACTTCCTTTAATCTTCCGAACAACTTGATTAATAACTTCTGAAAAAACAAGCCCAAAAGCAATCGAACCTGAAAGTAAGGTAACTTTTGCACCTAGTGCTACCGCTTGAAAATAATCGTCCTCGACAAAATTCCTCATCGTATCATAGGCCAGACCACCAGGTACTAAAGGAATAATTCCAGCAACGCTAAAAATAATGACTGGTGTTTTATAGAATTTAGCTAACTCCTGGCTGACGATTCCAACAAAAAGAGTGGCAGCTAGTGTGGCTAAAACTGAATCTCCTGTGTACTTTTCCGCTATATAATAGATAATCCACCCGCCCATTCCAACAAGTCCACATTTTACTAAAGTTTCCTTCGGTGCGTTAAAAATGACTCCAAATGCAGCAGTTGCAATAAAACTTGTAATTAATTGTCCAATGATATCCACCTTAAGCCTCCACTCACAAAAATGATAAAACTACAGCAATTCCAGATCCAATTGCAAAGGCTGTTAAGAGTGCTTCCGCACCTTTTGATAACCCCGAAACCAAGTGTCCTGCCATTAAATCCCTTACAGCATTGGTAACTAAGAGTCCAGGAACTAAGGTCATGACAGAGCCGATGATAATCTTATCTAACTGCTGACCTAAACCCATTTTCACAAAAATCACCGATAATAACCCAATAATGAACGAGGCTAGAAACTCAGAGAAAAACTTTACGTGTATATAGCGATGAAAATATAAAAATCCGAAATAACCTATCCCTCCAGTTACCATCGCAGGGATAAAGTCAATCCACTCACCCATAAACATAATCATAAAACAACCACTTGCAATAGAGGCCGCTGCAACCTGGACCATAAATGGAAAGGTTACATTTAATGCGTCTAACTCTTTTAAAAGTTTGTGTGCCGCTTCGAGATTGATTTCACCACTAGTTATCCTTCGTGAAATACTATTTACCATTGCTACTTTCTTCAGATCAGTGGACCTTGTAGATATCCGAATTAACTTCGTTTTAGTAGGCTCAGCACCTTCCGCTGAAAAAATAATCCCTGTTGGTGTCACATAACTGTGGGAATGAACAATTCCAAATGCAGCAGCCATTCTCATCATCGTATCCTCAACTCGATAGGTTTCACCGCCGCTTTGCAGCATGATTTTTCCCGCAAGTAAACAAACTTCCATTACTTCATATGTATGTGTTTTTTCGTTTTCCATCTAACCTTCACCACAACTACTCTTTCTTTTTATGATTTCCTAAGTTTAATCAAATCACCGACTTTTATCAATAAAAAACGCCTTTCCAATGGAAAAGGCGTTACGCTCATCTTTATATACTATTTTTTATAATGCTCTTTTAACTTCTTCATCCAATCCTCTTCAAAGGCGGTTGATTGTCCCCATCCTGGAATAATATTGGCAAGGTTCACCATATTTACAGGATCCTTTGATTTTTGAAGTTCCTCTTGTGAAATCAACGATGCCTCTAGATCATAGGTTTGCGGAGTTTCTTCACCTGCTAGTTTCTTCGCTAATAACCTCATATTAACTGCTCCGATTAGCTTTGGATCAACCGCTGCCGTATACTTCCAAGCACTGCCTTCTCTTTGAATTTCCTGCAAATCAGCATTGGAAACGTCAATACCATAAAGCTTAACTTCTTCTCTGCCAGCTTCCTTTAATGCACGTGCAGCACCAATGGCAAAAGCATCCCAAGTGGCAAAAATTGCATCCAATTCACCTTTTGGATATTTATTTAACATCGCGGCAACAGCATTCTGTGTTTGTACACTCGTATCAGCGGAAGCAATACCAAAACGTTCAACTTCTTTAATGCCTGGGTTTTTCTCTAAAACATCCTGATATACTTTATTCCTTCTAACCATTGGCGGGAATCCGTCAACCCATAAATAAGCGATATTCGCTTCTCCATCTGTTTCTTCAACCAATTTCTCTAATGCCAATGTTGCCAATGCTTCATCATCCTGTGATGTTAAAGTCACACCATCCACAGTTGTTAAGTTCGCATTTGAATCAAAGGCAACAATACTTTTTCCAGCATCAACAATTTTCTTTACATCATTTACAGTTGCATCATCATCACCATGAGAAATGATATATCCATCATAGTCTTGGCTTAATGCTTGATTAATTGCGTCATGAAATTTAGCTGTATCTCCATTTGCTGTAAAAACATCTACTGTGAAACCTAATGCTTCGCCTTCTTGTTTAGCACCAGCTAGGAATTGAGCAGTATGATCGTCACCGCCGATTTTTCGGATTACCTTAATTTTTGGCTGCTCCCCTTTTGCAAAACGTTCAGGAACTCCCTCAATTGTTGTATTTCCATTTGTTTGCTTTGTTTCTCCTCCAGCACCACAGCCTGTAAGTAAAAGCGTTGCAGCAATCGCTGATACAAATGTGCTCTTTAAAAAATTCTTTTTCATTTTGAAATCTCCCCTTTTTTGATTTACGTGCATTCCTACCAACGTTGCTCCTAGGAGAGGCTAAAAAACAAAAAACCTCTCCGAAGAAAGAGAGGTTTCATCACTAAAAAGGGACTACTCCTCTCCTATCTCTCAAAACAATCACTTGTTTTGCAGGATTTAGCACCAATTCCAAACGGAACGGTTGCTGGGCGTCATCGGGCCAGTCCCTCTGCCACTCTTGATAAGAGAACGTATTATTTTACTTGTTTAAAGTATTAAACTAAATTTAATCCCCTATTAACAATTTGTCAATAGTGTTTTCTAAATATTTTTAATAGAATAACTTTTTGCAGTAAAAGAAAAATCAGGAATCATGCTTCAGGCTGTCGAGAAACTCTCGACAGTCTTTTATTTTGGCTCTTTTCTTATAGAATGTTGTTTTTTGTATACAAATGGACCGTTCCTTTCCGCTACAGGTGCTTGCTTTCCGCGGGGAGGAAGTCGAGCCTCCTCGACGCTGCGCGTCTGTGGGGTCTCGACCTTTCCTCTACATCCCGCAGGAGTCAAGCACCTTTCGCTCCAATCCACTCCTTGCTATCTATATAGATAATGGCACCAATCTTACAGAAAAGGAGACTTTATTTTCAATAACTATAACGATTCACCGCGTTAATTGGGTATAATACTATTAATATTAATAGGACGGTGGATTAAATGTATAAGCCAAAAAAAGAGATACAAAAATGAAGCGGAATTTGTAATTATTGATGATTTAGTGCCTCAAGATCACCTGTTAAGAAAGGTAGACAAATATATCGACTTTTCTTTTATTGGTGAGAGAGTCCGTCCTTTTTACTCTGAAAATAACGGGCGTCCTTCGGACCCAATACAACTCTTTAAGATGATGTTTATCGGATATTTTTATGGCATTCGTTCTGAACGCCAATTAGAACGCGAAATTCAGACAAATGTAGCTTATCGATGGTTCCTAGGACTAAAGCTAAACGATCCGGTACCCCATCATGCCAAAAAATAAAAAAGATTGCCACACACTTGTCTAGGCTGGAAAAAGTGTGTGGCAATTCTAAGTTAATGCACCCCTGTTGATTGGAGCGGAAGGTGCGAAGACTCCTGCGGGAGTACGGGGCAGGGGGAGACCCCGCAGGCGCTTCAGCGCCGAGGAGGCTTCCCGGCACGCCCGCGGAAAGCAAAGCACCTGGAGCGGAAATCAACAGGCCATTGAGCAGGCAGGAATTTTTCAAAAAAATCGTAGGTTAGTCTTTGTTTAAATAAAAAATTGCCGAGAAAGATACCCTTTCTCGACAATCTGAAAGCAGGAATCCTGCTTTTTTATTTGCTAATATTATTTTTCTGCGTTGAAAAGTTGATATCTTGATAATAACTGTTCTTAACTAATATATTAGGACCAAGACATGAAACTGCTGGACAGTGACAACTCAATTCCTTTGAAATATCAGAGGATTGCCAGGTTTGATAAGCATCTAGCAAGTTGGTAGTTTGGATATTTCCAAGTGGCGGAGTATCGCCAAAATCTGTTACGATAATATCCCCATTAAAGATATTAACATTGAGTCGGGATCTTCCATCGGGATCATTTCTTACTGTTACATTTTTACTTTGAAAGAGTCTATTTAATAACGCTAAATCCTCTGGCTTATGGCTGCATGCATAAAAAGGGAGAGTCCCAAAAAGCATCCACACCTCTTCATCTCGAACATCAAGTAAATGATGAATGGCTTCTCTTATTTCATTAAGTGTTAACGTTTCAAGATTACTAGCAAAATCACTTGGATACATAGGGTGAACCTCATGCCGCTGGCAGAGCATTTCATCTACAATTTGGCGATGGATTTTTTCTAGATGAGGCAGTGTCCGCTTGTTAAGCATTGTTTCTGCCGAAACCATCACACCAGCCTTCACTAGTTCCCTACTATTTTCTATCATCCTCTCAAAATACTTTTCTCGTTGATTATAATCAGGCTTGCGCTCCATTCTAGCAAATCCGCCCTCTACGAAATCATCTACTGTTCCCCAGTTATGTGAAATATGTAAAACATCTAAATATGGAACAATTAACTCATATCTCGCTAAATCAAGTGTTAAATTAGAATTGATTTGCGTCCGAACTCCACGTTCATGAGCATATTGTAAGATTGGAACTACATATTCTTTGACTGAAGACAAGGAAAGCATCGGCTCTCCGCCTGTTATACTTAACGACCGAAGGCTTGGAATTTCATCTAACCTTCGTAAAAGCATTTCCAATGGAAGAGCTTTGGGGTCTTTTGTTTGAAGGGTATACCCTACTGCACAATGCTCACAGCGCATATTACATAAGGTTGTTGTCGTGAATTCAATATTCGTTAATTGAGGTTGTCCGTATTGCTTAATATCATTATAAGCTTCCCACGGGTCATATTCAGGGGTTATTTTTTTCAAGTAGGACATAGTAAACTCCTTAAAATCATATTAAAAAACCACTTTATTATATATGATATATGGATATTTAGTTAATATTAAGCCTTAATAAAAAACTTATGTTATTATTTAATCTATTATTCTATACATGCATAATTTAATGTTCCTCGATTAAAACTAAAAAGATAGAAATTGCTAAACAGTGGATGGTGATGCAGAAAATGGAGATGCCACTCTTAAGTGAAGTCGAAAAGCTGGCGTTAAAAAAAGTAAAAATCTTTAGACAAAGCCTGTTACGGTATATTTTACGAGCCATGCTTGCAAGTATGTTTATCGGTTTTGGTGTAATTGTTGCCTTTAAGACTGGTAACTACTTTTATTTAGAACATTCCCCTTTTGCCTATCCGATGGCCGCTCTCACCTTTGGATCAGCAATTATTTTAATCGCTTATGGAGGCGGGGATTTATTTACTGGTAATACCTTTTATTACACCTATGCTGCACTTCGTGGAAAAATGGGTTGGCTGGAAGTTACCCAACTCTGGGTCAGCAGTTACATTGGAAATATTTTGGGTGCAGCAGTTTTCGCCTTTATGATTTTTACAACGGGACTATACGCAGAATCCTCGGTTAATGGTTTTTTATTAAGTGTTGTAGAAAAGAAAATGCAGGTACCAACGATGGAACTTTTTTTCCGAGGAATCCTTTGTAATTGGCTCGTTTGCCTGGCTTTTTTTATCCCAATGGGTCTTAAAGGTGATGGACCAAAAATGTTTTCAATGATGCTTTTCGTGTTCTGCTTTTTTATTTCCGGCTATGAACATAGCATTGCCAATATGTGTACATTTGCAATTGCTTTAGTGTTAAATCACCCAGGCACAATCTCATGGGGCGGAGTTTTCCATAACCTAATCCCAGTGACACTTGGCAACCTAATTGGCGGCGGTATTTTAATGGCATGGATGTACCATTTTGTGAATAAACCATTTTTGGATGATGATAAGGAATAGTTAAAAGCCGTATCTACATACGGCTTTTATTCCTTTAATCGACAAATTCCCGGGAAATAGCAACAAATTAAACCGGCAGATGACAAATATAGTGTGAATTTTCTAATTACTTATTACTCCACCACGACTTGTGTGCCTTCTTCCACACTAAAATTGTCCCAACGCTTAAAATAATGAGGTATACAAACACTCCATATGAAATAAAAGTAATCCAATAATGGATACCAACAAATACAGCAATGATTAGAAATGCAAGAATCATTTTCAAAAGATTGGTTGTCTGGATCTCTTCAAATGATTCCGAAAAGGGCAGGGAATCCTTAAGTGTGCTTGAACAAATAATCGTATATAGTATGGACGTTACAAACACGATTAAAAGATCTGGTATAATATCCACTCCAAATATACCCATATAAACAACACTCAAAAGGAAGTATATTGGCAAATATAGATTTACAAGAAAAACCTTTAAAGTAGCACTAAATAAGGATGAGATGCTTTGAATAGGCATGGTTTTATAAATCCATGCACCTTTATATTTCCCTGAATACTTAAGCATATTAATTGAACCAGGAATAATCAAATTACACATGTAGACTGATAGATACCATTTACTAGAAGCTAATTGTGCGTATGAGGAAAATTGCATTTCATTAAAGAGAAAAACAAATGGCAGAACTAGCGATATCCCTAAAGAAGGATAGACTTTTAAACGAAATTCCCGCTCATTCCTCATCATGTTATTAGCAAAACGAAAAAAGGATTTCTCTTCCTGCGTACGGCACAAATAATTGGCAACATGATCTTTCCATTTCCTCTCAACACGTTTACTTTTCCCACTATGGTTAGCAAGTTTCTGAATGTTCCTTTCAAAAGCAGGCATCATTTTGTTATAAACGATGAAAGATAGGATTGGAACAAGGAATGCCAGAGTTGAAAACCCAATTAGATAGTTATTGATGTTTTTGTGAAGCAATAATTCGAACGTTGCCCCAAACCAAATCGGTGGAATAAAATATTGCCACCAGCTGGCATTGAAAACGATATCCAATTCAATTAGCGAAAAAGACCTTGCCAAAATTTGATACCCTATTATTATTGAGATGGAAAGCCCGATTTGAACGTAATTAATAATATCCTTGAGTTTTTCACCATCAAAAAATCTTAAAATATAAAAATAGATTACAGCAGTTAACACAACAATAAATAAATCCAATAGAAACAGTTCCAATACTGCAAGAATTAAGAATAAGACTCCATGCTCGATTGTCCCGACAACTAGTGGTACTGCTGTTAAGGCACCCGTCAAAAAAAGTAAGTAAATACAAATATGTATTGTTTTTGCCGCGTTAATGGTTCGTCTATCCACTGGCTTTGTCAGTAGAATCCCCTTATCTCTTAAATCCAGGAGAACGGTCGAAAAGTCTGAAATCATTGATGTCATAACAAGAAACATGACGATACCAAAAAATATACTCATTTGAAAAAAGTAATTATCACCAAAGGTAACAACTGGAATTAGCATGATCCCTAATAATGCATACATCCACAGGGACTTCATAAAGCCATTTTCTTCTGCAGGCTTGTTCTTCTTCTTTGTCTGTTGGTTAAATATAGTAGGTATCTTCCTCCCATCTATTGTTAGCTTCATAGCTAATATTCTTCGCATTAACGGATAATTAATATCAAAGCGTTCAAATACTTCACTAAAAACATCTAATACTTTTAATGTTTTAAAATCTTTCATCGCTCATTTATACCTCTTGAACGATGGAGACAAATTCCTCAGCAATAGCTTTATATTGATCAAAACCAGTCAGCTGATTAAATATCTGTTCCAATGTCCCTTCCTTATTTTGTTCCTTGAGTTCATTAAAGCTTCCATCCGCGACAATTTTCCCATCATTTATTAAAATGATTCTATTACTAATTTTCTCTACCACGTCCATGATATGAGAAGAGTAAAAGATTGTTTTTCCCTGTGCTGCAAGCTGGGCCATAATCTCCTTAAAGATCATCACACTATTCGCATCAAGACCGCTCAATGGCTCGTCTAAAAAAAGCAAATCAGGATTATGTAGTAAACTTGAGATTATGAGGACCTTTTGCCTCATCCCCTTCGAGTAAGAAGAAATACGAGAAAAATAGACTTCTTCTAATCCGAAGATTTCCATTAATTTTTGAGCCTTTTCATCTGCTGCTCCATAATCCAGCCCATAAAGTTCGCCTATAAAAGTTAAATACTCATGAGCGGTAAGATTATCATAAAGTTCTGCAATTTCAGGAACATACCCAATCTTCCTTTTATAATCAATACTAGTATCAGTAATCTCCTCGCCAAATACTTCCACTTTACCTGAATAATTGCCCTCAAGACCTAGTAAAATCTTAATCGTCGTGCTTTTCCCGGCTCCATTAGGGCCAATATATCCAATAATCTGGCCGCGATTAACCGATAAATCAATTCCCTTCAATACCTCATTTGTTCCGTAATTCTTTTTTAGATTCTTTAAACTTAGCACTGTTTCGATATTAATCACCCTTTCCATAAAACTGGTAGTTTCATATTAACATAATTTTCCTATACTAATGCAAAAAAGGGCTGTTATCCGTTGGATAATAGCCCTTTACACTATTTATTTTTACTTAAAAAATATAGATAGCACTTAACCATAAAATAGCTTACTTCTTCAGGCAATAAATCTTTGATTGGCTTTAACCGGGAACGACCAGCTTCTTCTACTGCTTTTTGCAGCAATGGAATATACTCTGCCGGGATTAGTTTGGAAAAATCAACTTCCAATCCTTGTTGAGCACATTGAATCAAATGGGTTTCAACCGTGCTCAGTGCTAACTCGCGTTTTTCTGCAATTTGTTCTATTGATAAGTTTTGCTGATGGAACTGCAAGGTCTCTAAATGCGAGTCACCAACAGCCTTTTTCGCCGCTTTTTTAGGAGCAGCAGTTTGACCCTGCTCCGGCTGGCGTTCTGGATGGGCTTCGCAAAATTGACGGATGGCTTGAATAAATTCAAGTACATATTTCTGCAATTTCAGTTCTCCGACACCGCTCACTGTTATGAATTCTTCGTTTGTTTTTGGCAGTTTAGCACACATATCCTTAAGTGATGCATCAGAAAAAATAACAAACGGAGGTACATTTTCTCTTTCTGCAATCGCTCTTCTTACTTCTCGTAACGTTTCAAATAACGGATCATCCTTTGAAATTTCTCTAACTTTAACGGTTTCTCGGCGGTGAACTTTTTCCTTCCCTAGCAAGACGTCTTTCCCTTTTGGAGATACATATAGTGTTGGAAATTGTCCTTGTTCGATTGCTATTAATTCTTGTGAGATCAAGAACTCGATAAAATCGGTGACTTCTTTCAAACCTTTTTCCTTCATAATTCCATAAGTGGTAAGCTTGTCAAAACCCATTTCAGTTACCTTTTTATTTTTTGAACCTGTTAATACTTGTGCTGTTAGTGTTTTTCCAAAACGCTGTCCCATCCGAATCAAACAAGACATGACCATTTGCGCTTCCGTCGTTACATCGTTGCTTGAGCGAGAATCGAGACAGTTACCACACCTTCCACAGGACTCGGTTTCGATTTCACCAAAATATTTTAGAATAAATTCCTGAAGACAATTTTCTGTATGGCAATAAGCAACCATCTGCTGCAGCTTTTCTAATTCTTGTGTTATCCGTGTTCTGTCGCTGGATTGATCAATTAAAAAGCGCTGGACTTGTACATCCTGTGAGGAATAAAGCAGGATACATTCACTCTCTAGTCCATCTCGCCCAGCACGTCCTGCCTCTTGATAGTAACTCTCCATATTTTTCGGAAGTTGAAAATGGAGCACATAGCGGATGTTGGATTTGTCGATACCCATACCGAAAGCAGATGTAGCTACCATAACGGAGGCTTCATCTTTTAAAAAGCGGTCCTGCTCGCGTATGCGCTCAGCATCCCCCATTCCTGCATGATATCGGGCAACATTAATATTTTCCTTCTTTAGTCTTTCGTAAAGTTGGTCAACGTTCTTGCGAGTGGCAGCATAAATAATCCCTGCTTCTTTTTCATTCTTTTTTAAATAATCCTTTAGGTACGGCAGCCTGTCTTGACCTTTAATCACTGCAAATGAAAGATTTTCCCGTTCAAAACCGGTAATAATTGAATTCTCTTCATCGATGTCCAGTGTTTCGCAAATATCTTCACGAACCTTTGGTGTTGCCGTTGCAGTAAGCGCCAATACATTTGGTCTTTGTGGAAGACTGAAGACCATTTGCTGGATATGGCGGTAGCTAGGGCGAAAATCATGACCCCATTGTGAAATACAATGTGCCTCATCTACTGCAACCAATGGAATGTCCATTTGTTTCAAGTCCTCGATAAATTCACGTGATTCTAACCTCTCGGGGGCTATGTATAGGAGTTTATACTTTCCTTGCTTTGCTTCCCTGATCCGTTCATATGCTTCATTGTAACTAAGTGAGCTATTGATAAAAGTTGCAGGAATTCCTACCTGTACGAGGGTATCAACTTGATCCTTCATAAGTGAGATTAACGGGGATATTACAATCGTGGTACCTGGTAGAACAAGTGCAGGAATTTGATAACAAATGGATTTTCCTCCGCCAGTAGGCATAACACAAATCGTATTTTCTCCAGCTAGTACGGATTGTATGGCGCGCTCCTGTCCATTACGGAAGGATGAGTAACCAAAATGAGTTTCCAATAATCGTTGAGCCTTTTCAAACAACAAATACATCTCCCCCTTCTAGTAGATAATCTTTTATTATTATACCTTAGATTTTTGATTGTGTGGATTCGCTGGGGAGGAAAAGTTTCATAGAGTAGATTTTGGTATCTGAGAGTATTTGGGGGTTATCCGAGAGTAAGTTTCCGCTATCCGAGAGTATTTTCGGGTATGCGAGAGTAAGTTACGCTTATCCGAGAGTATTTTCGGGTATGCGAGAGTAAGTTACGCTTATCCGAGAGTATTTTCGCTATGCGAGAGTATTCTCCGCCATCCGCCAGTATTTACAAAGAAAAGGTCGCTGAGATGCGCTCAGTGACCTTTTCTACTCATCATCCCTGTGTAAACAATTCTTCTAACTGTTTCCGCAGTACGAATTTTTGAATTTTCCCACTTGCATTCCGCGGCAATGCTTCACAGAATACATATTTGCGCGGGCGTTTATAATTCGCTAGACTATCACTGTTTTTACAATAGTCTTCAAGTTCTTGCTCAGTCAACTGAGGATCTTTTTTCACCACGAATGCTGTTACAGTCTCTCCCCAGCGGTCATCAGGCTGCCCAACTATTGCAACATCTAAGACACCATCATGGGCATGTAAAACATCCTCGACTTCACGTGGGTAAATATTCTCTCCGCCGCTGATAATCATATCGTCTACTCTATCATTTACAAATAGAAAGCCCTCTTCATCTAGGTAACCGATATCACCTGAATGATACCATCCTTTATACATCGATTTTTCCGTCGCTTCTTCCCTATTAAAATAGCCAATCATCATGCATGGTCCTTTTACAATTATCTCACCTGTTTCCCCTACAGGAACGACATCATTTGGATCTGATGGTCCATCCTCTCTAGTACGGACCACTCGAATATCGTGATTATAAGCAGCTTGCCCCGCTGATCCTGCTTTTCTAAGTTGATCCCTTTCGGATAAGAAGGTAATTGCTGGGCCCATTTCCGTCATCCCATAGGCTTGAACCAACCCGATACCAAATCGATCATGCAAAGCATGAACTAGGGATGGTGCCATTGGTGCTGCACCATATAAACCAAGCTTCAGGCTTTCCGTATTATACTGGCTTAAATCCTCTTGCAGCAGCATATTCCACATAGTAGGAGCAGCAAAAAATTTAGTTATTTTTTCTTGTCCTATTAATTGAAGGATCACTTTTGGATTAAATTGGTGAAGAATGACGTTTCGAGCACCAGCCTGAATCCTTGGCAGAAAAGCACAATGGAGCTCAGCACAATGAAACATAGGTGCGGTAACTAGACCAACATCTTCAGCATCTAGCTTTTGGGCAGCAATACATAGCATACTTTGATCTACCATATTTCGGTGACTATGCATAACCCCTTTTGGCCTTCCGGTCGTTCCACTTGTATAAATAAACGCATAAATATCATTTTCATTTACATCTGCCTGTATCTCTTCAATCGAAGAGTTAGCAAGTTTTTCATGATAACTTGCTGCATAGGCTGGCGTTTCTTCATCAATAAACCAAAAGGCCATAGAATCAAACCGATTTTCAATAGCAGCAATGACAGGCTCCAATGCCTTTTCAAAAAGAACTACTTTAGGAGTTGCATCAGAAAGGATAAAAGCCACTTCTTCCGGCATTAAGCGGAAATTAATTGGATTGAAGATGGCACCAATTTTTGCACAGGCAAAGAAAGCCGTTCCTAATTCCTCTGTATTAAACATGAAGGTGGACACTCGGTCGCCCTTTTTGACACCTTCCTCTTCCAACGCATTTGCAAGTCGAGTTACCTGCTCATTCCACTCTTTGTACGTATAGCGAACATTTTTCCTAACATCATAAATAGCTTCTTTGTTTGGATATCTTTTTACCGTTAATTCAAAAATCTTTCCAATAGTGGTTGTCATTGATTCTCCCCCAATTATAATCCTAGATTTTTGGCAATAATCGTTTTCATAATTTCATTTGTACCTGCGTAAATGCTTGAAACCTGGATATCTCGGAATCTTCTCGCAATCTCGTATTCTTCCATATATCCATAGCCGCCATGAAGCTGCAGGCATTCACCCGCAATTTTCTTTGCCGAATCCGTCAGCCTCCATTTCGCCATTGAAACCTTCGTTACCACATTTTGACCATCCATGTGTTCAGCTATTAATTGATCTAAAAATGCTCTCCCCATCTCAACCTCGGTAGCCATTTCAGCTATTTTAAACTGGGTATTTTGGAATTGGCTGACAGGCTTTCCGAAGGCTTCACGACTTTTCACATAGTCAATCGTCCCCTGAAGCATAACTTCTGCTGCAATTTGTGCCGCAATCGCAACTACAAGCCTTTCCTGCTGGAGTTTATCCATCATATACAGGAAGCCTTTACCTTCTTCACCAAGCAGATTCTCCTTAGGAACTCTGCAATCTTCGAAGATTAACTCAGCTGTATCCTGACAATGAAGCCCCACTTTGTTTAGTTTTCTTCCTCTTGAAAAGCCAGGAGTATCCCGTTCAACTAGCAGCAGGCTCACCCCTTTATGCTTTGGTACCGCATTTGGATCTGTTTTACAGGCCACGAGGATTAAATCAGATTGAATTCCATTTGTGATAAAGGTTTTTTGTCCATTCAAAATATAATGATCACCATCAAGTTTTGCTGTAGTTTTAATATTAGCAAGGTCAGAACCTGTACCAGGCTCAGTCATGGCGATTGCTGTAATAAGGTCTCCTGTGACACAGCGTGGGAGCCATCGCTGTTTCTGCTCCTCTGAGCCGAAAGAATTGATATAAGGGACCACGATATCATTATGCAAACCCATACCCACTAGACCAGAACCAACTCTCTCTAACTCTTCATTAATTACAACAGAGAATCCCCAGTCAACACCACTGCCGCCATATTTCTCATCTAAATCCGGACAAAGGAAGCCCTGTTCTCCCATTTTTCTCCACAAGGAGCGAGGAATCATTCTCTCCTCTTCCCATTGTTCATAAAAAGGGACAGCCTCTTTCTCTAAAAATTTCCTTATAGACTTACGAAAAATTTTATGGTCCTCAGTTAAATATGGATGTTTCATAATTAACGCCTCACCTTCTACACGTTGACTTGATTTAATTTTTGCCGAAGTTGATATTTTAATATTTTCCCAGAAGCATTTCGTGGCAGTTGTTCTTCAATAAAAATACGCCTCGGAACCTTATAGCCAGCCAATTTCTGACGGCAAAAGCTTTTCAACTCTTCTTCATCAATGACAGCACCATCTTTTAGAACAATGATGGCACAAACTGCCTCACCCCATGTTTCATCAGGAAGGCCAATAATGGCGGCGTCTAATACGGATGGATGTTCAAAAAGAACCCCTTCCACTTCAACGGAATAAACATTTTCACCACCCGTGATAATCATGTCCTTTTTTCGATCAACGAGAGTAATATAGCCTTCTTCATCAATCGTTGCTAAATCACCTGTGTAGAGCCAGCCATTTTTTATAGTACTTTTCGTTTCTTCTGGCTTTTTATAATACTCCTTCATAACCATAGGGCTTTTAAGAATGAATTCTCCAACCACACCTGGTTTAACGTCATTTCCCTGTTCGTCGACGACACGTGTTTCTGTTAGAAAAATAGGTTTCCCGCCCTTGCCAAGGTGTTGTTTATGCCCCTCTGGATCTAGAAGAATTCCACCAGGTCCCCCTTCGGTCAATCCGCAAAGATTATAGAATTGATCTGTTTTAAATAACTCGATACTCTTTTTTACTAACTCAGGTGCCATTGGAGCTGCGCCATATCCACATCTTCGGATCGAAGATAAATCGTATTCTGCTGCATTTGGAACTTGTAGGATGAAATTAAACATGGCTGGAACACCAAAGAAATGAGTAATTTTATGTTCTTGAATAGTTTGAAGTGTTTTGACTGGATGGAAATCACGATGAATGATGTGAGTCGCACCTAATGCAACGCCTGAAATTAAGAAAAGATTTAGTTGTGCAGAGTGGAAAAGTGGTGCTACATGTAGGATACGCTCATGTGGACGCAAGCCCATATTGATGGTAACGGAAATACCTACATTAAAAATCCGCTTATGATCAAACAATGCCCCTTTCGGTCGACCTGTTGTTCCTGAAGTGTATAAGATCTCCAAATCATCATCATCAGAAACTTCTATTTCAGGTTCACTGTCAACAGCAGATAAAGCGCTTTCATAAGAGTGGTAACCTAATGTACTTGGCTCTCCGATAGTTATTACTGTCCGAACAGCACAATCTTCTTTAGCAGCTGTGAGAATCTCTTCAAATTCTAGATCACAAACAACTAGCTTTGCTTCAGATTGTTGTAATATGTAGTGAACTTCTGAGGAGGTCAAACGAAAATTAATAGGAACGGCAACGCCACCAATTTTCGAAACTGCAAAAAAGGTAAATACAAAATGATCCGAGTTTTTCATCATCAATGCAATTTTATCGCCCTTGTTTATCCCCAGTTTAAGAAGACCATGGGCAAGCCGATTTACTTCCTCATTGAATTGACGGTAAGTATAACTGCGTCCTTCGCATTCAATAGCTAAAACTTCCGGGAACTTCCTAGCATTTTGAGATAAAAGACTACCGATATTCATTTTTGTTCTTCCTCCTTTTAAATAAAAAAATCACCCCAACCTATTGTAACAAAAGCGTAGAATATTTTGAATATTTTTACAAAAAATATTTTACTTTCCTATTTACTATATTCATATTGTCATAGGTCTTTTTGCACAATTTGTAGAATTATATATATTGAATATTCGAAAATTAGAGGATTATAATAGAATTTGGCAATAGAAAATTTATCGATTGGAGGAAATAAAATGAAGTTTAAAAGATTATCAGTTTTACTAACACTAATGTTAGCCTTTAGTACCTTCTTTACCTCATTTGCCTTTGCAGAAGAAAATACGGACAAGCCTAGCCTTGTTGCATTAGGTGATTCAATAACTTATGGTTGGAACCTGGATGATACGAATGGGAATACACAACCATCATCAAAGGCATTTCCAAACTTAATCCTTGAACCTGGATTTTTCAATGTAACCAATATCAGTGGTGGAGGTTGGACTTCATCACATATTTTAGGCCAAGTTCATAATCCTGCTAATGAAGCTGCTATTCAAAACGCAGATGTTTTTACACTGGACATTGGCAGCAATGATCTAATGGGTGCTGTTGGCCTATCTGAAATCATTAAAAATGGAACACCTGTAGATCCTGCAACTCTACTTCCAAAAGTACAGGCTGCTTCCCAACAATTAAGTGTAAATTTACTACAGATCTTCTCAAAAATTAGAAGCCTTAATGCAGAGGCACCGATTATTCTTTATAATATTTATAATCCATTTGGTGCAAGTGAAGTTCCATTTAATGCTTTCCTACATAATATTGGCGAGCAAATTGTAACAAATGTTAACACAATGGTTATTAACCCTTTTGCTAATACTCCTGGTACTTTTGTGGTAGACGCAAAAACAGCATTTGACACAAAGCAATCAGACTATGTAATTCCTGGAGATATCCACCCTAATGTTACTGGTCAAACCGTTCTAGCAGGATTAGCAACTAATGTTTTACTTTCACTATTACCAGAAGAACTTACTGTGGAAGTAACAGTACCAACGGAAGAAACAACTGGACCTGTAACGATCGAGGTACTAACGAACGCTGAAGAAGTCCTTTCAATGATGTGGTTAGAAGGCGAACAAACTATTGACAGCTTCTATGATGTAGAAGGAAATGAACTAGGTACAAAAATCATTGATAACAAATTTGAAGTTACCAAAAATGGCACATATACTGTTTATGTATTAGATGTATATGGTCAGGAAATTGTACAAACTTTTACGATTGACAATATTAAGGCAGAAACACCGCCAGTTGAAAATCCAACACCAACACCTACACCAGCACCAACACCAACGCCTACACCAGTAACGAATACACCTGCACCGACAACAACTGGAACAGGATATCCTATTCCAAATACAGCATCTCCTGCATACAACTATATGGCAATTGGAGCAATCATCCTTTTAGGAGGATTAGTTACCTTGAAAGTGCAAAGAAGACGCAAACAAGACATTTAAGCGATAAAAAGGTCAGTACCCTCTTCCATTAGAGGATCTGACCTTTCTTTTTTACATATTGTTATCCTTTTTCAGTGAATTTCGGTATTATGTAGTTAAGTAAACAATGTCCGTCTGGGAGAAATGGAGAATGTGATTATACTAGTTAATTTTTTTAAGGATATTAGTAGAGGAGCAGCAATATGCAACATGTCATAATAGAAAAGACAAGGAAAAAACGTAAGGCAATGCTATTTTTAAAAATAATCTTTTTTGCCCTTCTCATTTTCCTGTTAGTTGTTAATCTATTTCCAGTCAAACAAATCCAGCAAAAAGGCTTTTTTACTCATGATCGTCCATTGGTCATTGCCCATCAAGGCGGTGAATTGTTAGCCCCTTCCAATACGATGACAGCCTTTGCGAATGCAGCTGAAATGGGGGTAGATGTCCTCGAAACAGATATACATATCACAAAGGATGGTCACTTAGTTACGATCCATGATCCAAGTGTTGACCGAACAACCAATGGAAAGGGAAAAGTGGCAGACCTTACTTTAGCAGAAATTCAAGAACTTGACGCAGGTTATCATTTTAAAGATTTAGAGGGTAAGTACAGTTTTCGTGGCAAGGGTGTCTATATCCCAACAGTGGATGAGTTGTTTCAAACATTTGAAGACTTGAAAATTGAAATAGAAATTAAAGATGATAATCCTCCTGAAAAAATAGATGAGATTGCCTCAAAGTTATGGGACCTGATAGAAAAATATCAAATGGAAGAAAAGATTCTAATTAGTTCCTTTGACCAAGAAATTCTCAAAACATTTGATAAGTACGCAAATGGTACTGTTGCTGTTACAGCTGGAAGGCAAGAGGTTAAGGACTTTGTCGTTTTTCATAAATTCTATTTACGAAATCTTTATGTACCAACAGTGGATGCATTTCAAATTCCGGTTGAAGACAGCGGTTTTGATTTAACCGATCAAAAATTGATTGATGGAGCGCACCGACTGGGAATGGAGGTCCATTACTGGACCATTGATGATCCTAGTACAATGGAAAAACTTATTGATGCAGGTGCTGATGGTATATTGACGAACCGACCAGATTTATTGCTAGAACTACTGGATGAAAAAGGTATGTAATGATTGGGCTGCTTTCTTTAAACGGGCAGCCCTTTTCTTATGGAACAAAATTGGCTTTGTTTTATAGGAATATCATGATATAATTCGCCGAATACACAGAAAATTTTAAGGGGTAAATGGAATGGATTTTACTAATTTTAGTATTTTAGCTATCATTTTAGCAGTTGTCTCAAACATGGTAATTGGAGCGCTCTGGTATTCTCCTATTCTTTTTTCAAGCATATGGGTGAAGGCACTAGGAAAGAAAATGGAAGATATTGATCCCAAAGGGGCATATGTGGGGTATGGACTAACTACACTAGGCGGGATTTTTACTGCGGTAGTACTTTCTTTATTTATTCAATTGTTAGATACTGTTACCATCCTAGATGGAGCATTATTTGGATTTCTAATTGGACTTATCGCTGCTTTTAGAGAATTATCTCCTACTTTTTTTGAAAGCCGCAATTATACTTTATTCTTCATTAGTGCAGGCTATCATGTTGTTGCCTTAACCATCATGGGTATTATTATCGCTGCATTTGTCTAATAATTAGGGGTGCCTCAAGATGAGGCACCCCTAATTATTAATAAATCGTTTGTACACCCTTGCCTGCTACTGTTGTCCATTCGAATTGACGAAGCCTTACTTCGAATAGCGTTAATGGGTCGCGGAACATTTCTGGGTTCGTATTCATTTTTTTCAAAATAGCTTGATTCGTTGTTATTTGTGATAGAGATTCCTCAATTGCTACATTTAGGATACTGATTGGCTGTCTAAAGAACATCGTAATGTCACGTTCTAATGACTTTTCAAAAAGCTCAAACTGTTGAAAGAAACGTTCAATCACAATCTCAGTTGGTTCAGAGTAGTGATCACTTTTTACAAATGCTTTGTATTTGTTATATAGCATGGCTTTATTTTGAGTTAGTGCTCCAAATAGTTTTCCTGCACTTTTTAATAAGAATTGTGATGGAGTGTTCCGAAGTAAAATATTTACCTTTTCTAATAGGAACCTGCTCGTCATTCTATCTGTGTCCCTTAGCCAATCATCAAGTACTTTAAAATCGCATTCGACCTTAATTCTTTCTTCCCCATATAGGCTATTTAAGCCCTCGGCCATCTCATTCAAAAATCCCTGTCCTTGCTCAAATTCCTCTTTACTGCTGCTAATCCATTCTTGAAGGGACGCATAATACTTAGGCATTAATTCTCGCTCCAAGTATACCTGAACTTTCTCATTCATCACATCATTTAGTTCCAGATGAATCGTGCTAAAATTACTATCTTCCTTAATGAGTTCGGAACATTCCTGAAGCATTTTTGGCACAGCAAGGGAAATCTCATTTTGAAAAGATTCCTTAATGGTTCGGTAGGACCTCGTGATCGCTTTAATCTTTTGCGACTGGGCATCCTTTAATTGGTTAAGAGCACCATTTAACTTCATCACCGCTTCTTCGTTCCAACGCACAGACTCAATTAATTGATTCTCCACATCAATTCTCTTTTGCAACAACCTAGATATGGTGGTTCGAATGAAGTGCAAAAGTTTTGCCAAGCGCTTATCTGCTATGTTTCTTGTATCTTTTATCGATTGGATAAAATCCTTTAATTCTACTAATTGCTGTCCCCTTTCATATTGAGAGGAAAAGGCAAATATTTGTGCTTCAGGTAAATAAGATTGTATCTTTGTCCTTGTTTCTTCGTAAATTCTTATAGCTTCCTGCTCATTAACAATCGTATCCATCTTATTTAGAAGAAAATGGACTGGAATATCGGGAGCAAGTTCATTAATTTGTGAAAGGATCGCCTTCTCTTTCTCCGCAAACGGGGCATTGGCATCAAAGACAAAAAGTAAGGTATCAGCCAGTTGTAGATACTGCAGAACTTCATACCGGTCTTGGTGGCTGCCTTTTAAACCCGGTGTTTCGATTAGGGCTAATTTCTGCTCATATAAAAAAGGAAAAGGCTGCTGAAATTCGATAATCGATTCAAGTGCATTCCTGCGTCGATCCATTCTCTCTTGGAATTGTGTAAAATCAGCGAGCGGAATCGTTTCTTGTTCAGTTATTTCATAAATATTTAGATCCTCAGAGTCCTTAAACATCACAAGTGATGAGGTTGGGCTATCCTGTATCTCTTCACCTAGAATTGAATTTATGAAAGCAGACTTCCCGCTGCCGCTTAACCCGGTAATTAATAAGTGATGGGTATCAAAATCATTCAAATGCTCAACCATCCATTTTAAGCGGTTATTTTCGCCCATATCATTCGTTTTTGCCCAACTTACGATTGCATCAAATAGATGTATACATTCTTCTAATTCATCACTATGACATTCTGATTCGCTAATAAGATTTTCGGCCTCATTGACAATTGACATACTAATACTTGTTGGAAACAGTTCATTCCATGATAAAACTGCCGCTGACACGATGACTGCATGCTTCGGAGCAGATAGGCGCAGCCAATTCGTTAGAAGATCAGGTACTACTTCTTCCAGCGTTTTAATGAAGTAGTCGCCATTTATTAATCCAAAGTATGTTTGATAATGCAGGTCTGAAAGATATTGAAAATTACTGGTTCGATTAATGTCTACATTGAACAGTAGATGATTTACTTCTTTCAGCCAGATAAAATAGGACTCTTCATTCTTGTAACTGTCCCAAAGGGAAGTTGTAAGTTCTTCAAACATTTTCTGGTCTATACTATACAATTCAAATAGGGCTTGCATGAAATAATTTGGAAGTAAGCCTTTGGTAAAACCTTTCTTTACATAAGAATTCAATGTCTCGAACCAATCTAATGAACATGTTCGTTTTGCTTCATTCAGCGCCAATTCAATAGCATTATCCCAATCCTGTTGGTCCTCAAAATAAGTACGGCCAATGGCAGTCACATTTGGATAATCGGGATTTGAATCAATCGTTCTTTTGATTATCTCAACAGCTTCCTCACGCTTCCCTCGATCAATATAGAGGGAAAATAGCTGAAGAGCCACTTCTGTCTTTAATGTAAGATTATTGGTCTCAATCGAAAGATAAAGATCTTCTGCGTTTGAAAGCAAACCCGTTTCATAGTAGGCATCCGCAATATTTTTCCTTGCCCATAGTTCAAATTCACCAACAATGCTTTCCCATTTGAAAATGGCTGCTTCAAAATCTCGATTGTGAAAATAGATTTCACCTTGTGCAAATCGTATTGATGTTAAATCGGGCAAATCTTTCTGTAATTCTTCCTGATACGCATCACCTAACACACGTATGGGCTGAGCATTTTCATGTTCATTTATATACATTTGATAATATGATTTTTTTATTAATTGACTTTCCACTGTCATGTCTTAAACCCCCTAGTACCACCGCTTCTATGCATCTATATGGAAAAGAGGCAGAATTATTCCTCTATATAATTCGTACTATGTACGCATTTTTAGTCCCAATTATATCGATTCTACCAAACGATTTTTTAATTCAGGTTTCAGTTATATTTCAATTTGGATACAATGCCTCTTTTAAGTTACTACATTTTATATTAATTCAAAGTATAATGAAATGAATCGACCAAAAGGAGCATTCACTTTGAAAAAAAACGAAGCTGTTTATTTGGCAGATTTGATCAAAGGGTCAAGACCTGCCAATTATGATATAAAAAAATTAGAAACAGTTAATGGTACATTGTCCAAATTTCATCAATGGACAAATGGAAAACAAACCACGGCAGCCTTTGAGGTTACACGTATAGATAGTGAGACAACCTACTATTTCCTATTCATCGATTGGCACCGAAATGACAACTATTATTTAGTCATTTACCTGCAGAATAAATCTACCACAGCAGCGGAACTGAGGGTCATCGAAGAAATTGATGGAATCCCGCATATCGTGTGGTTGTACAATCCTTTAAAACGTGACGGGAAAAATGATCAAAGGAAGGCCTATTTTAAGCACATGTTTGGCTCGAGACAGGTACAAATCAAAATACCTGCCACTTCTTTAGAAGTAGGTGAGTTCTTTGACGGATTATTTAGACTCTGCCAAAATCGTATAAAAGCAGATAAGATTGTTGACGTTTTTGATTTTGAAAAATAGATAGTAAAAAACAGGTTGGCTATTTAGCCTCCCTGCTTTTATAAAACCTTACTCAAAAAGGCTTTGGTTCGATCTCCCTTTGGATGATCAAATAATTCAATTGGAGTATTTTCTTCGACGATAAGCCCGCCATCCATAAAGATTACCCGGTCGCCTACTTCCTTCGCAAAGCCCATTTCATGGGTTACCACAACCATCGTCATGCCTTCTTTGGCCAGCTGCTTCATTACCTCAAGTACCTCTCCAACCATTTCAGGATCAAGGGCTGAGGTTGGTTCGTCAAACAGCATGATTTTCGGCTCCATCGCAAGCGCCCTGGCAATCGCAACACGCTGTTTTTGACCGCCGGACAAGGAATCAGGATACGCTTCTGCTTTATCCTCTAACCCTACTTTTCTTAAAAGCTCTAAACCTTTTTTTCTAGCTTCATCAAGCGAAGTCTTTCTGACTTTCATTGGGGCTAGCATGATATTTTCAATAACCTTTTTATGAGAAAAAAGATTAAACTGCTGAAAAACCATTCCCACTTCCGTACGTATTTTATTAATATCTGACTTTTTGTCGGTAATATCAATTCCTTCAATATAGACATGACCATCTGTAATACTTTCTAGGAGATTAATACACCGGAGGAACGTGGATTTACCTGAACCAGAAGGACCAATTACAACTACAACCTCTTGAGGTTTAACGGTTACATTAATATCTCTAAGTACAACATTCTTTCCAAAAGACTTTTTTAAATTTTTCACTTCGATCATTCGGTTGCCAACCTCCTTTCAAGACGGCTTAATAAGAAGCTTAATGAAAGCGTTAATAGCAGGTAAATAAGTGCTGCCGTGATATACGGTTCCCATACACGGAAGTATTGCCCCTGCATCGCTTGTCCCCAATACATGAGTTCTGGTGCTGCTACGATCGAAGCAAGCGAAGATTCTTTTATTAAGACAATAAATTCATTCCCTAGTGGTGGAATCATTCGTTTAAACGCTTGCGGAAGGATCACATGACGCATTGCTTGAACATGTGTCATCCCGAGTGAGCGGGCTGCTTCCATCTGCCCCCTATCAATCGATTGAATTCCTGCACGAAAGATTTCGGCTATGTATGCTGCAGAGTTTAATGACAGTGTCAGAATAGTGGCAGCAATGGCATTTGTTGCTCCTGTAAACAACGGTACTACGGCAAAATGAATTAACATAATTTGTACAAGCATCGGTGTTCCACGGAAAATCGTGATATAAATCCCAAACGGAAGGGCCAAGAATTTATTTTTCATCATTTTCCCTAGACCGATAAACAATCCGAGGATTGTCCCAATTAAAATACCGGCTAACGATAGTCCTATTGTCAGCAGCGTCCCTTTTAGAAAAAAGGGTGCGTATTCCGCCAAAATATCCCACTGAATATCCATAAAAATCCTCCTATACGAAAACGTGACACTCTGTTAAATTATGTAAGACTTGGTATAAAACCAAAAATTGCGTAACTGCTAGTTTTTAAGAGTTACGCAATTTTCGTTATTATTGTTGGTCTTTTAGCAGTTGTACGTCTGGATCTACCTTAAACCATTCATTGTAAATTTTTGCATATGTTCCGTTATCAAATATTTCGTTTAACGCTTTGTCAAAATCAGCCTTTATCTTGCTGCCCTTAGGAAACATTAGACCGTAAAACTCTTGAGCAAAAGCGTCGACATCTTCAATAACAACAAATTTGTCATTTGGATTATTTTTTACATACTCTTCAATAACAGTATTATCCGCAACAACTGCATCTGCACCGCTGTTCTTAAGTTCTAAGATTGCTAAGTTATTATTTTTAAACTTTTTGATTTGACTGCTGTTCTTTCCGAGAAGGCCTTCAACTGCTTCCTGCCCAGTTGTTGCATTTTGAACCGCAACCGTTTTATCTTTCAAATCCTCGGCACTCTTAATATCACTGCCTTCAGGTACGAGAATTTTATTAGTTGAAAGGAAGTATGGTACTGAAAAGTCATAGGTTTTCTTTCGATCGTCATTAATTGTAATCGACGAAATACCAATATCGGCAATTTTCTTCTCTAATTCTACGAATAATGGATCCCAGCCAGTATGGGCAATATCAATTTCGTATCCTGCTTCTTTCGCAACAGCTTTAATTAAATCAATGTCAAAGCCTACAATTTCTCCCTTATCTTGATATTCAAATGGTGCATACGCTGCATCTGTTACAACGCGGAGTTTCTTTTTCTCATCGGAATCTGCTCCATTACCACTTGTCTCACTCGATCCACATGCTGTTAGAATTAACATAAATGCCATGACCAAGAACGTTGTAAAGAATTTTAGATTTTTCTTCATTTTTTTCCCCCCAATGTTTTTTTAAAAAATCAATCATTGAAACATTTATAATTTTTAGAATATAGTGATTATAAATCTTTTTGTTGAAATATTCAATATTTTATTGATACCACTTTACCAATTTACTATGTTAATGCACTAAAAAAACAATATGAAAATAGTATTTAATGGATAATTGTCTATAAAGAATTAAATTTCAATTATGTTAAGCTCTATATCTAGGCACTTGCCCACACTCTCCACATATACCTACATAATCTATAGGGTACTAAATGAAAAAAAGGGAGAGTTGCCCAGTGTATCCTTATGGCTATTATCAAGTGCCGCAAGTGCAGTATGATTACAATCAATATGAACAGTTCGATCCGTATGCCCAACAAGAACAATATGACCCGTTTGATCCAGATAGACAACCACAACAGTTAGAGCGCAGAGTCAGTCAACTCGAAAGACAAAATGAGCGTCAGGAAAGACAAATCAATCAACTTCAACGTGACGTAAACCAGCTTCAACGACGCTTGCAGCGTGTTAACCAACGCCTTCGTCAAGTCGAAAGACGCTTTAACTTCCCATTCACTCCATTTGATGGTGAATACTAAAAAGTATGAGAGAACTAGGTGAAAAATGGAGAGACCTAGTTAAATAAGACAAAGGAAAAAGCACCCCCTGAAGCGTATTTAAATAATACGTAACTCAGGAGGTGTTTTCTTATGGGAAAGATAAATGCTTACTCAGAAGAAGTTAAAATGGCTGTTATCCAGATGAAATTAAGTGGTGAGTATTCTAATCGTGAAATTATGGAAAAGTTCGGAATAACCAATGTTACACAGATAAAACGGTGGATGAAGTGGTATCGTGAAGGACAACAATATCGTTTAGCACAAGGGATTGGCAAACAATACAGTTATGGAAAAGGTACTGAGGAATTGTCCGAAAATGAGCAATTAAAGAGAGAAAATGAGTTCTTAAAGGCACAATTAGAAATTTTAAAAAAGTACCAAGAAATCGAGAGGAGTTGGTTCCAGAAGCTGTAATTAATTTAGTAGAAAAATTAAAAGATAAATATAGTGTTACCTTACTGTGTAAATGTTTAGAAATACCTAGATCAACTTACTATAGGTGGAAAAATCAGAACCCAAAAGTAAAAAATGAACTTCAAGAACAAATCATTGAAATTTGTAAACGCCATAAATTTCTAATTGGCCATCGGACTGTCAGAGCCTGGCTATTACGCGATTATAAGAGGAAGGTTAATCGTAATACTGTACAACGGATTATGCAAAAATATAATCTGCAATGCCGGGTTAAGCCAAAACGTAAAAATAATATAGCTGGTGAAATGAAGGTAGTTGTCCCTAACCATTTAAATAGGAATTTTAAAGCCTCAAGACCAAATGAAAAATGGGTAACTGATATTACTTACCTTCCGTTCGGACAATCTATGTTGTATCTTAGCTCAATAATGGATTTATTTAATAATGAGATAATCGCTTATCGAATAAGTACCAGCCAAGATGTGTCTTTAGTGATCGATACTTTAAAGGACGCTGCAGAAGGTCGTGAAACGAGCAACTTAATACTTCATAGTGATCAGGGAGCACAGTACACGTCTCACTCATTTCAAAGAATAGCAAAAGAAAAAGGCATCACCACAAGCATGTCCCGGAAAGGCAGTTGCTTGGATAATGCCGTAATCGAATCCTTCCACTCCACCATAAAGTCAGAAGAATTCTACTCTCAAGGAAGAGAGTTTCTTACAAATTATATTGTAATCGAAAGAGTTGAAAAATTCATTAACCATTATAATCAAACAAGACTTCAGGCTAAATTAAACTACCTGTCCCCTATTGAGTATAGAGAGCAGGCAGCATAATGGTGCTTTTTCGTTGTCTCATTTTAATAGGTCAGTTCAAAACACCTGGTTCTTTTTCATGTGTAAGATTTCCTCATCCTAAATGAAATAGATTGTCAGTGTTTCTGACACAAACACTGACAATATCTAATAATTTGGGTAACTTGTTAAATAAATACAACGGATTAGGGGGAGATTGGGATGTATCGGACGAATGACGTTCAATTAGCGGAAAGGATTCTTCAATTGGATAAATTAAGGGATGAATTGTATGAAGAATTAATGATAAAACTTGGTTCGCAAGCACACGAGCTTATTAGAGCACTTCAAAATCAATAACTAAGGAGTGACGGTGAGATGACAAATCGATTGCGTAAAGGAGTCGAAACACTTAAACTATTTTACATTAATAGATTAATTGAATCTGGTCTTTATCAAGCATCGGATCACAGTCTTCATTCCCTCACATTAAGCGAACTGCAAAGTATTTTTAAAAAGACATTTCCCCGAAAAAATAACTGAAGCAACTTACGTTCCGAGATATCAAAATCCAATCAATGTAAGGAAAGTTAACATAATATATTGTATAAAACCTAATCATAATAGAGCGTGGTGAGATCAAAAAATGGCAAATGATTATTCTTATAAAGATAAAAAAGTTATCACAATTGGAATTGTTAGGGACCTAACTGGACTTTCGGAGAGGCAAATTCGCTATTATGAAGAGAGAAAGTTAATTTTTCCTGAGAGATCCTCTGGAGGAAGTAGAAAATATTCCTTCGCTGATGTTGAATTATTAGTGGAAATCGCGAACAAGATTGAAGATGGCGTTCAAACACATGAAATTAGAAAAGAAATGCTTCGTGCACAGAAGCAGCAAAATCAGAATGATGTTAGAAGAAAAATGATTCAAGGACAATTGAATGCACAGTTCGGTTCACGAAAAGGTCCATCTTCTTAACCAGGAGGTGGATTTTTTTTGTCAGAAAATTCTCTATGTCCTTATGCAATTCCCTTTTATTTAACACCCTCATTAAAAACCATGTTAGGAAACCTTACACAATTGTAGAATCCACAGCAAATCCATGTAAAAATACAAATACACCGAATGTTAAGAAAATTAACATGAAATTTAGGGGGAAAAAATAATGGATACTTTATTCTTAATGAACAGTTTATGGGTAATGGTTGGTGCAGTACTTGTTATTCTCATGATTGGAGGATTCATCCTATTGGAAACCGGATCAACACGAATGAAAAATGCCGGACATATTGCTGGGAAAACGATACTTACCTTTGGTATTTCATCGATTGTATTTTGGGCAGTAGGTTACGGGTTAATCTTCGGTGAAGGAAATCCACTCATTGGGCTTTCAGACTTCTTTTATTCTGGATATGACGTGGAAGGCTTAGCACTTTCAGGTTCTGTATTCTTTTTATTCCAATTAGCTTTTGCTGGAATCTCACTTACCATTGCTTTTGGCGGATTTGCAGAGAGAGCTAAACTAGGAGCCTATCTCGTGTTTGCGGTATTGTTCTCCGTTATCGTTTATCCCCCCATTGCACACTGGATTTGGGGCGGCGGCTGGTTAGCAGACCATGGTAAACAAGACTTTGCAGGTTCAACTGTTGTTCACTTAACAGGAGCAATGGCAGCTCTTGCAGCTACTTTAATCCTAAAGCCCCGTATTGGAAAATATAATAAAGATGGTTCAGCGAATAATCTTGCAGGACATAACCAAGTATTTACAGCACTTAGCGTTCTGATTTTATGGGTTGGTTGGTTTGGTTTCAACGCAGGTAGTACGATTTCAGTTGATGGAGCATTTTTTGGATTTGTAGCCATTAATACAAATCTTGCAGCAGGTGCCGGAGTCATTGCGGCAATGATTGTTTCATGGATTGTTCTAGGAAAAGCAGATGTACCAATGATGTTAAATGGTGCTCTGGCAGGTTTAGTTGCTATTACTGCTTCTTGTGCGTTTGTTGATACATGGGCTGCTGTCCTAATCGGCTTCATCTCAGGATTCCTCGTATTCTATAGTATTCGATTCTTTGAAAGCAGAAAAATTGATGATCCAATAGCTGCCTTGTCCGTGCACGGTACAGCCGGAGTGTGGGGTACCTTGTCAACCGGTTTATTCGCTACTCCAGAATTAGCTACAGTCGGACAGCCAGGATTATTTTACGGAGGCGGCTTACACCAACTAGGGGTTCAAGCATTGGGAGTTGTAAGCAGTGGTGCTTTTGCTTTCATCGTTTCGTTTATTCTATTAACGATAATGAAACAATTCATGAATGGATTGCGTGTTACAGAGGAAGAAGAAATTATCGGTCTTGACATGAGCGAGCATGGAAGTTATGGTTACCCCGAAATGGTAAAAGTTGAAAAAACCGCTATAGGTTCAGAATCAAAACTTAACGCTTAATAGCATCCCCCATCCCCTTTTCTCACAAAAAAGGGGATGGAACACTATCTAGTAAAAGGGGTCTTACTAAATGACCAGTTACTTAGAGATTAGAAGATTCCGTGATGACCAACTCATTTGGGTTTCTCGCAATCATTTACAGTTAAATCTGTTACATGATGAGATTATCAATAGTGTAGTCACTGTTTCTGTAAAACAAATGGAGGAAAACCATGGTCCTATCCCCTGCTCCTTTTCCTTTTTTATGATGGGTAGTGCGGGACGGTTTGAGCAATCTGTTTGGAGCGATCAGGATCATGGGATTATCTATCAAGAACAAGGCACTGAAATACACGCTTACTTTTTAACACTAGGGAAAGAAATTTCAAAAGGCTTGCATCTAGCCGGCTATGAATATTGTGATGGCGGTGTAATGGCTAGTAATCCATTATGGTGTAAATCACAAAACGAATGGAAGCAGCAAGTAATAAAGTGGGCCACCGATTCCACTTGGGAATCCATTCGCCAGTTATTGATATTTATTGATGGACGTTCCCTTTACGGTGAAACCAGTTTAATAGAAGTATTAAAAATAGAAGTGTATAAGATTATCCATAAAGAAAACCTCTTTAAGAAAATTCTTAACAACACCCTTTACCTAAAAAAAGGAATCGGTGTGTTAGGCCAACTATTAGTAGAAACTCATGGGCCCAATACAGGTTCAATAAATATAAAAGAAAAAGCTTTTTTTCCTTATGTAAATGCAATACGTCTATTAGCAATAAAAGGGAATATATTCGAAACCTCTACTCTTTCACGACTTGAAAAACTGAATGAATTTGAACTTCCTTATAGTAAAAGAGAATTATATAAGCAACAATTTTTGAAATTACTTTCCTTTCGTCTTTCCCATTCAAAACCTTCCAATTATGAAAATAGCCATTATCTACCGATAAAAGACCTATCAAATACACAAAAGGAAGAAGTAAAAGAAATACTTAAAAATGGAGTTACTCTTCACCGTTATGTAAAGAAATTGATAGAAAAGGAGGATAACTAATGGGAATGAATGATATGATCAATTTTTTCAGACAGATGTCAGGAAAGTTAGGTTCCAACATTTATGCAGGAGTACAAGGGCAGACGAACTTGCAAAACATCTCTTTTATCAGACAACTTCAAAAAGAAATGAAAGAAAACAACTGCCTAGACACACCTTTTCATGATTTGTCGGTAGTTGTATTTGACTTAGAAACTACTGGTTTCTATCCTGAAAAAGGAGATCGAGTCATTTCCATTGGCGCCATCAAGATGACGGGGCAGCGAATCTTGGAATCAGAAACCTTCTATTCCCTAGTACATTCTCCACATAGTCTTTCAGACGAAATTTCTGCCCTGACCAGCATAAGTGATGAAGAATTAAGCAGTGCACCCATAGCCTCAGAAGTTTTAATGGAATTTTTCAAATTTGTAAAAAATCATGCACTTGTTGCCCACCACGCTAAACATGAACAGTCTTTTATGCAAAAAATGACATGGGATCTATTAAAAACTAGATTTGAACACAGAATTATTGATACCTCCTTTTTACTTCGCCTCTCAAATCCTCTAATTAAATCCATTCCACTTGAAGCAGCCTGCAAGGAATGTGGAATAGAAGTAACCAATCGTCATCATGCTCTAGGTGATGCGAAACTAACAGCACAAATCTGGGGACATTATTTGGAACATGCCCAATCTTTGGGGTATAAAAATCTACGAGAGGTATACGAATATCTTGCCACGATTAGATAATTGTCAGATGGTAAAAACTAGTATAGTGAAAAACTATTATTCGTTTTTATAAAATTGTCTGAATTTGTAATCCAAGCAGTTTTCTAAGTTGACTATAGTAGAATCTCCGTATGAATTGTCCCCTCTTTACTCTTCTTTTTAGACTTCAAAAAAAATTTTTTTACTATTTTTATTTTCCTCCAACCTTAATCTGACAATAATGAAAACGCTACCAGTTTTTCTGATTTATTTGAATTGTCAGATTTTTATATTGACCAAGATTTAGATTGGGTGTAAGATTACTGAAAATATATTATGTATTAAATATTCTTACTAATAAACATATCTTCGGTCCTTCCTTAAATAGGAGATATGGCATGTATATTATTTTTGCAAATGATTTTAACTATCTAAAGCGTTTCATCACTAAAAGGAGTGGTTAGGTTGGGAAGTCAATGGATATTCCTTGGCGGAGAATTCGTCAAGAAAGAGGATGCTGTAGTTTCAGTTTTTGACCATGGATTTTTATATGGAGACGGTGTATTTGAAGGCATTCGTGTTTATAGCGGAAACGTCTTTAGACTCGATGCTCACTTAAAAAGACTGTTCGAATCAGCACAATCCATTATGCTGAAAATTCCTTATACACAGGAAGAATTGACACAATTAATCGTAGATACCATTAGAAAAAATGAATTGGACAGCGCCTATATCCGTGTTGTTGTTTCACGAGGTAAAGGAAATCTCGGTCTAGACCCTTCCTCCTGCCCAAAACCTAACGTTATTATTATCGCAGAGCAATTAGCCTTGTATCCTAAGGAATTTTACGAACGGGGTATTAAAATTGCATCTGTAGCAAGCAGAAGGAATCGGCCGGATGTATTAAGTCCACAAGTTAAATCACTTAACTATTTAAATAATATTCTTGTTAAATTAGAAGCCAATCAGGCTGGTGTACAAGAAGCTTTGATGCTCAATGATCAAGGATATGTTACTGAAGGTTCAGCTGATAATATCTTCATTGTAAAAAATGGAGTCATTTATACCCCTCCTGTTTACTTAGGTGCATTAGAAGGAATTACCCGAAATGCAATTATTGATGTAGCAAGAGCAAAAGGCTATGAAGTGAAAGAATCTCCATTTACACGGCACGATGTATATGTAGCCGATGAAGTATTCTTAACCGGAACCGCTGTAGAGGTTATTGCTGTTATTAGTGTCGATGGACGCGAGATTAGCGGCGGTAAACCAGGCAGCGTAACAAATGATCTATTAGAAGAATTTAGAAAAATTGTAACAACGGACGGTGTGGCTTGTTATCCTGAATCTACAAACCATGCCATTGTCAGTTAGGAGATAAACCAATGCGAAGCGATATGATAAAAAAGGGGATTGATCGAGCTCCCCACCGCAGCCTACTATACGCTACTGGGGTAACAGTGAAGGACCTAGAAAAACCGTTCATCGGTGTCTGTAACTCATTTATTGAAATTATCCCTGGACACAAACACCTAAATCGTTTCGGTGAAATTGTAAAAGAAGCGATACGTGAAGCTGGCGGGATACCTTTTGAATTTAACACCATTGGCGTAGATGACGGAATTGCAATGGGTCATATTGGAATGCGTTACTCCCTTCCAAGCCGTGAAATTATCGCTGATAGTGCAGAAACAGTTATTAATGCTCATTGGTTTGACGGTGTATTCTACATTCCGAACTGTGACAAAATCACACCAGGGATGTTAATGGCAGCAGCACGAACCAATGTCCCTTCCGTTTTCGTGTCAGGAGGGCCAATGGAAGCCGGCGTCTCTCCAACCACTGGAAAAAACCTTTCACTAACGTCCGTTTTTGAAGGCGTTGGTGCTTACCATAGCGGTACAATGACACAGCAGGAATTACTCGAAATTGAAACCAGTGCATGTCCTACTTGCGGTTCATGCTCAGGAATGTTCACAGCAAACTCAATGAACTGCTTAATGGAAGTCTTAGGAATGACAGTTCCTGGAAATGGAACAATCGTTGCTACTTCAGAAGGAAGACATGAGTTAATCCGTCAAGCAGCAAAACATCTTGTTGAATTAGTAAAAAATGATATTCGTCCTAGAGATATCATTACAAGAGAAGCGATTGACAATGCATTTGCTTTAGATATGGCTATGGGGGGATCGACGAACACCGTTCTACATACCCTTGCCATCGCTCATGAAGCAGGTATTGAATATGATTTACGCGATATTAACAAAATTGCTGAAAAGGTTCCATATTTAGCGAAGATCATGCCTGCCTCCGATTACTCTATGGAAGATATTCATCATGCTGGCGGAGTTAGTGCAATTATTAATGAGCTATATAAGGTTGAAGGAGCCCTCCATAAGGACTGCTTAACGATTACCGGAAAAACCCTTCAAGAAAATGTGAAGGATGCAACAATAACAAATGAGAATGTTATACGAAGCAAAGACAATCCATATAGCCCTGTTGGCGGTCTATCCATCCTATATGGAAATATTGCTCCAGATGGCAGTGTTATCAAGGTCGGTGCCGTTGATCCGTCAATCAAAACCTTCCTTGGCGAAGCAATCGTTTTTGATTCTCAAGAAGAGGCACAAGAAAATATCAATAATGGCACTGTTCAAGCAGGACACGTAGTGGTTATCCGCTATGAAGGTCCAAAAGGCGGACCAGGAATGCCGGAAATGCTTGCCCCTACCTCCGCTATTATGGGTCGTGGATTAGGGAAAGAAGTTGCTCTTATCACAGATGGTCGTTTCTCTGGTGCAAGCCGCGGGATTTCCATCGGTCATATTTCACCGGAAGCAGCCGAAGGCGGACCTATTGCACTTGTTGAAAATGGTGACAAAATCCTAATCGACTTGCCTGCTAGATCCATTGAATTGATTGTGGATGAAGAAGTTTTAGCAGAAAGAAGACGCTTATGGCAAAAGCCAGAGCCAAAGATTAAGACCGGCTACCTAGCCAAATATGCAAAGTTGGTTACCTCCGCTAATACTGGCGGAATTATGAAAATATAAAAGTATTAAGTTAGTAAATACTGTCACTTTAACCTAACCCAGGGTTTAGGCTCCCTTTTAATCGCCGAGGTTAAAGACCTATCAGTAGATTTGAAAAATTTATAGAGAAAATCGATGACGGGAATAAAGGAATAAGAAAATGTATTTTCAGAGAGCTGGGGTTGCTGGAAGCCCAGTAATACACCTTATTCCGACATCATCCCTGAGTATTGAGCTGAACGGTCCTTACTTATTAGGCTCAGTCAGGTGTTCTTTTTGGAGCACCTGTTACCAAAAGAAGCGGTTATGAACTTTTGTAGTCGCTTCAAGAGGCAGTATTCGTGAGAATGCTGTAAAACCGGGTGGTACCGAGAAATGGAAGGCCATTTCTCCCCGAAATATTCTGCTTATGTTTTTTGTGTCTGCAGTTTATTCGGAGAGATTATGGCCTTCTTTTACTATTTTGGGAATTTTTAAGAAAAGTTTCAAACATATACAAGGAGGGATTACGAGGTGAAAGTAGAAGCAAAGCCGGACTTCCAAACTAGTACGGCACCGAAAACGGGTGCAGACCTGCTCATTGACTTATTAATTAATGAAGGTGTTGATACGCTTTTTGGGTATCCGGGTGGTGCCGTTCTACCAATCTATGACGCGATTTATCGTGCGAGAGGCAACATTAAGCACGTCCTCTTCCGTCACGAGCAAGGAAGCATTCATGCTGCTGAAGGTTATGCCCGCATTACCGGAAAACCTGGGGTTGTAATCGCAACTTCTGGTCCTGGAGCAACCAACTTGGTTACTGGTATTACAGACGCAATGATGGATTCTTTACCGCTAGTGATTTTCACTGGTCAGGTTGCTCGTGGTGTCATCGGAACTGATGCATTTCAAGAAGCTGACGTTATGGCGATTACAACACCTATTACAAAACATAATTATCAGGTACAAAACATTTTCGACCTGCCAAGAATTGTAAAAGAAGCTTTTCATATTGCTTCTACAGGTCGTCCAGGTCCGGTGTTAATTGATATTCCAAAAGATATCTCAGCAGGAGAATTAACTGAAATACCTGGAGAAGGTGTTATCCACCTCCCAGGATACCAGCCAACAACAAAGCCAAATCCGCTGCAGATCAAAAAACTTGCAGATGCGATTGCTAAGTCAAGAAAGCCGGTTATTCTTGCTGGTGCTGGGATACTTCACGGAAAGGCTTCATCAGAGTTAACTGCTTTCGCTGAAAAACACAAGATTCCAGTTGTAACTACTCTTCTAGGACTTGGAACATTCCCAGCAAACACCCCTCTCTCTCTTGGGATGGGCGGCATGCATGGAACGTACACAGCAAACATGGCAATTTACGAATCAGATTTACTTATTAATATCGGTGCCCGCTTTGATGACCGACTTACAGGAAATCTAAAGCACTTTGCTCCCAATGCCAAAGTTGCCCATATTGATATCGATCCTGCTGAAATTGGAAAAAATGTCCCAACAAATATTCCAATTGTTTCAGATTCAAAGGAAGCTTTGATTGAATTAATTAATCAGACAGCAGAATCACCCGATACAGAAAGATGGTTAGAGACACTTAACAAGTATAAAGAAGAATTCCCATTATGGTATAAACATGATCCAAACGGAATGTCTCCACAATGGTTGATTGAAGCGATTCATAAAGTAACAAACGGTGAAGCTGTTGTTACGACAGATGTTGGACAGCACCAAATGTGGGCTGCTCAATATTACAATTTTGAAAAACCTCATCGCTGGGTTACTTCCGGTGGACTAGGGACGATGGGATTCGGCTTTCCAGCTGCGATTGGAGCGCAAATGGCATCTCCAGGCAGCACTGTAGTAGCCATTGTTGGGGATGCTGGTTTCCAGATGACCTTACAGGAATTGTCGGTAATTTACGAACAGAATCTCCCAGTAAAAATCATCATTGTCAATAACGGTGCCCTAGGTATGGTTCGACAATGGCAGGAATTATTACATGGTAACCGTATATCGGAGTCTATCCTTAATACGCAGCCAGATTTTGTGAAGCTTGCTGAGGCCTACCATATCCTAGGGTTAAAGATTGAAACTCAGGAAGAATTAATCACAAAGCTTCCAGAAGTATTTGCTTATGACGGTCCTGTATTAATGGATTGCCGAGTATTACAGCAGGAAAAAGTTTTCCCGATGATTGCTCCTGGCAAAGGAATACATGAAATGATTGGGGTGAAACCATCGTGAAACGGATTATTTCCTTAACCGTTCAGGATCGAAGTGGTGTATTAAATCGAGTCACTGGTCTATTACAAAGACGACAATTTAATATCTCAAGTATCTCAGTAGGTCCAACTGAAACCGAAGGCATTTCAAAAATGACCTTAGTGGTTGAAGTCGAAGATGAACAGCGCCTTGAACAGGTTACAAAACAACTAAACAAGCAAATTGATGTATTAAAGGTTTCTGACATAACAGATAAAGCGATTGTCGCACGTGAACTGGCTCTAATTAAAGTAGCAGGGAGTTCACAACTTCGCAGTGAGATTAACGGAATCATCGACCCCTTCCGTGCCTTAATCATTGACGTAAGCAAAGACAGCTTAACGATACAGATTACTGGCCGGCCAGATAAAATCGATGCGTTGATCGACCTGCTTCGCCCATATGGAATTAAAGAGATTGCTAGAACAGGATTGACCGCCTTCTTACGCGGACATCAACCACAAGTTAACGAGTTAACTACCTACTCTCAAATAAAATAAACATTTTCGAAGGGATGATTATAATGGCAAAAGTATTATATAACGGAGATATTCAAGAGGCAGTTTTACAAGGAAAGAAGATCGCAGTAATTGGTTATGGTTCACAAGGTCATGCTCATGCATTAAACCTTAAGGAAAGCGGTTTTGACGTTGTTGTTGGTTTAAGAGGCGGAAAGTCTTGGGATAAAGCAGTTGAAGATGGAGTTGAAGTTACAACTGTTGCTGAAGCAACTGCTCAAGCAGAAGTTATTATGGTTTTACTTCCAGATGAAATGCAGCCTAAGGTTTACGAAGAAAGCATTAAACCAAACCTTGAAGCTGGTAATGCATTAGTATTTGCTCATGGTTTCAACGTTCATTTTACACAAATCGTTCCTCCAGCAGATGTAGACGTGTTCCTAGTTGCTCCTAAAGGTCCAGGACATTTAGTTCGACGCACCTATACAGAAGGCGCAGGAGTTCCAGCACTATACGCTGTTTATCAAGACTACACTGGCCAAGCGCGTGACTT